>JBBQBR010000433.1:0-3149 GCA_038317875.1 Lysobacterales bacterium | reverse complement strand
ATGCCAGTCGTTGCAGAAACAAAGCCGTTGCAAGCTGATTTATTTGGCGCGCATAATTTGCGGCGTGCGCGGGGTTTTGGCAGTGAAGGATTGAAGTTGAAAACACGCCCAATGAGTTGCGGATTTGTAATGGTAGACGACGAAGCTTTCCAATTGGCTAAGCAAATCTCTGTTTAAATTTTGAGCACGGAATTGAGATAGCGGTATTCAACCCAAAGGTCAAATAAATGAAACAACGCTTACTCGGAATTGTCTTGGCAATATTGTTCGCGCATGGGCTGCATGCGGACGAGGCGGCGGCATTCCCCGGCTTAAAAACGCTTGAGATCGGTGACGCTGCATATGACGCGAAAATTCGGGTGCACTTTAATCCGGCCTTAGCGGTCGTCGTGAATAAACCGATGGCGGAGCCTACAGCGATTGATGAGCTGCAGACTCACGTGTTGGACTTTTATCTAGATGCAAGTAAATCGCGCAAGCTGGAGCTGAATTTTACCAACGGCATGAGTGATGACCCCAGCTTTGAAGTGCGGTTAGCCGGCGCGGCGAACCCGACCGAATACGGCGAAAATATGTTTGGCGCGTTGGAAGTGTTTATTCCGGGAAATGGCGCGCTCTATGCCAGCGGCCACACCAATACCAGCTTTAATAAGCGGCAAAAGTTCAGCTTTGACGGCACTAAGCTGGTAGAAAGTAAGCAACCTTACTTTTACGTCGGCTTGAATTCTAAAGCGCTGCGCGATCTTTCAATTTATGCGGATCAACCCGCAGCGGAAAAGGCAAAAGGGGCGCCGCTGGCGGTAATTGCGAAAGGTTCGGCGCTAACGGTGCTTGTCAATGAAGGTGAGTTTTATTTGCTGAAAAGTACTTTTGGATTGGTGGGCTGGGTCAAGTTGAACCCATCGCAAAGCGCTGAAGATATTGCGGGGCTTTTTCACGCGGGTGATTAGTCAGTAACCGCCTAAGTTGATACAAAATCTGCGAAGAATTATGATTATTCGTATTGTCATCGCGGCGCACGCCGGGATCCAGAAGAACTTAATCGAAGAGGCTAAGCTTTCCGCTCCCACGTACGCTTACTGGATACCGGCTTTCGCCGGTAAGACGAGTGGAACACTGGGAATGCATGCCCGCTTCGTGCCCCTTTTGGTTCCGGCTCGTCCGGTTTAGGTTTAACGGATAAATTGCGAAGCTAAAACTAGCGTGTCAACGCGGCCTGGATTACTGCGTTAGGTGAAAAATGAAAATTTGCCTTTGTTTAGCATTGACCTTGTTCAGCGCGCTCAGCCATGCCGCGACCGGCTGTGAGGCCCTGCCCGGGCCGATAACAGACGGTGTGCTGTGGCCGCAGGTTTGGCAGGCGCTGACGGATCAATCGAACTGCACGCAAAATTGCCATATTGGTGCCAATGCCAGCGCTGATTTGGATTTGAGCTCGCCGATTATCGCAATCTATTTTTTGGTCAGTCAAGACAGCAGTCAAAACAACCAAGTAAAGCGTGTAATCGCAGGGGATGCGAAGCGCAGCCTGTTCTTTACTAAAATCAATTGCGCCGATCCGGGGGTTGGCAATCGCATGCCGCCCGGTGGTCATGTGCCAACCGCTCTGCAGGCGCTTATTTATGACTGGATCGAGCAGGGTGCGTATGGGGAAAACCCCGAGGACCCTGCGACGCGGGATTTTTTCTTTAAAGATGGTACCGAGTCAGAGCGGCGCTAAGTGCGAGCGGGATTAAGTTCGGATGGCCTGGCGTCGCTTTCGTAACACTTTATAACGCGCTCAGAATCTCAAGTGCTGCGTTTAGGCTCATCACGTTTGCGACCTCGCCAAGTGCATAGCTGTGTACACCTGGATAAATCACGATCAGCTGATCGAGTTTGAGATCCTCCCGAACGACGTGCATGGAGCGTGTGCTTCGTGGTGCATCGGAAAATCTAATTTCAACGCCGATGCGGCGGTTGCCGCGTAACAAAAGCAGATCAAGCTCTGCGCCACTTTGGGTGGCATAAAAATAGGCGTCACGCTCACCGCAGCGTGCGAGGATTTGCTCGATAACAAAACCCTCCCATGATGCACCTAGTTTTGGATGCCCGAGCAGCGCATGGCTGTCCGGTATGCGCAGCAGTGCATGCAGCAAGCCGCTATCACGCACATAGACCTTGGGCGATTTGACCAGTCGTTTGCCTAAGTTTTCGAACCAAGGTGGCAGCAGGCGCATCACATAGGTGCTGCTTAGCCAATCGAGTTGCCGGGCGACCGTGGTATGCGCTAAGTCCAATGATCGACCGAGCTCTGATGCGTTAAAGATGCCGCCGTGATGGTGTGCCAACATGCTCCAAAAGCGCGCCGCATGCGAAGGCGGCATCGAAAAGCCCATGCTGGGTAGGTCGCGTTCAAGAAAGGTTTGGATGTAGTTTTCGCGCCAACTGAGTGAGTCAGCATCGGAATCGCTCAAGAAACTGCGTGGATATCCACCGCGCAACCAAAGCTGCGCTTGTGTGCTAGGTTTATTGGGCAGTGCTGCCAAGGCAGCGCCAGCACCGACATCGGCCAACTCAAAGCCACTGACCGCAATCGTTTCCACGCGCCCGGCTAGACTCTCGCTAACGCCTCGAATCAATCGCGGTGCAGCGCTACCCAAGAGCAAAAATTTGGCTGGGCGCTCGGGCCGATCCGCTAGTACGCGCAGCAGCTCAAACAGTGCGGGCTGGCGCTGCACCTCGTCGATCACCACCACGCCCCGCAATCCTTCAAGCGCGCGCTTGGGTGAATCTAGCCTTTGCGCGTCCTCTGGATCTTCAAGATCAAACCAAGTGTGCGCCGTCTGCTTTTGCGCATAAATGCGCGCTAAAGTTGTCTTGCCACTTTGTCGAGGGCCCAGGAGTGTCACCACATTGGCGCGCCGCATGGCCTCAGAAATGCGCGTCAAAAGCCGCGGTCTGGCGGTTTGATTGGGCGCGAAAGGGGGAAATAGATCAATCATCCTTGAATATTGAACATTTCGCGCTCAATATTCAAGGATAAATTAGAAAATTTCATTTTTTCGGGCCTGCGATTCACTTGCCAGCTCATCACTTGATGCGCGGTTTTAGCACCCTAATTTTTGCAAGCGCCTACGAATTCGAAATTCTCGGTCAACCACTCCATT
>JBBQBR010000432.1:0-3157 GCA_038317875.1 Lysobacterales bacterium | reverse complement strand
GCAAACGCATCGCCCAACCAAAAGCCATAATCCGCAGACAGCGCATTGGCAATGTCGGAGAACGTTGCGGTGCCCTTATCGGCAGCCACGACTAAGTACGAATCATCCTCGTCATGGCGCACGACATTGTCCGGGTTGACAATCTTGCCCGCGACGACGTTGTCAGTAATGTCCAACAGACCTGAAATAAAAATTCGATAGCACGCAATCCCTTCCGCCAAAACCGCATCACGATCGTGCGCAGGCGCTGGACGCTTAACGTAAAAGCCACCTTTGGCACCGACCGGCACAATCACGGTATTTTTGACCTGCTGCGCCTTCACCAAGCCCAGCACTTCGGTGCGAAAATCCTCGCGCCGATCCGACCAACGCAAACCACCACGTGCCACTTTGCCAAAGCGCAGGTGCACGCCTTCAACACGCGGGCTATAGACAAAAATTTCGCGATACGGCACGGGTTTTGGCAACTCGGGCACCTTACTGCTGTCGAGCTTAAAGCTCAGGTAGCTCTTAAAATGCATGCCATCTTTTTGATAAGCATTGGTACGCAAACTTGCTTTAATCAATTGCACAAAAGCGCGCAAGATCCGATCTTCGTCCAAACTTTGCACATCATTAAGCAGTGCGTTGATTGCACTTGCCGCTGCAGCAATCTGGCTTTCGCGCGAAGTACCCGTTTCTGCGACTAAACCAGCAACTAAATTTGGGTGCGCCTTGGTTTGTGCTTCGGTCAGCAGCGCCTCCACATCATGCTTAAGCACTTTGCAATGCTCGCTAGATGACACGTTGCGGTGTGGATCAAACTTCGCCTCAAACAGCTCCACCAACAGCCTTGCGATCATTGGGTGGCTATTAATTGCCTGCTCAATATAGGCTTGGCTGAAACTGAGTTTGGTTTGCAATAGGTATTTGCAATAAGCCCGCAGCACACTGACTTGACGCGCGGTTAAACCGGCTGCTAAGACAAGTTTATTGAAGCCGTCATTTTCCACCTGACCACGCCAAGCCGCTTCAAAGGCTTGCGCAAACGGTTCGCGCAGTGTTTCCACATCCAGAGCCTGGGCGTTATTTGGCTCAACTTCGAACTCTTGAATCCAAACATTCTGGGCGGCACCTTCTTTGGCACCCGGCAGCATCATTTCATAAGGGTGTTCACGCAACACGCGCAAACCCATATTTTCTAATAGCGGCAGTGCGTCGGAAAGTGCAATCGTGTGGCCAAACTTGAACAGCTTAAAGCGCAGGCTACCATCGGACTTTTTCCGACTGCGATAAAGCGATAAACGCATATCGTCCATGGTTTTAAGCGCTGCGGCATTTTCGACATCGCTAGCCGCCACAAAAGGCGTTATGTCTTCTATATAGCCAGCGGGCAGCGCTTTGCCATATTTATTGGCTAGCTTGAAGCCTTTTTCCTCTCCATGTTTTTGCACCAAAATGTCGCGCAATTCATCTTGCCAATTGCGCACGATTTGCCTGAGTTTGCTTTCCAGCTCGGAGATATCAATTTCAGGTTTTTCACCCGCTTTCGGACGCACTACAACGTGCAAACGCGCCAATACGCTTTCGGAAACATGCACTGAGGAATCCAGCCGCTCGCCATGCAGCGCACGCTTGAGCATCTGTTCAACGCGTTCACGAATATCGGCGTTAAAACGTTCGCGCGGAATAAAAGCGAGACACGAAATGGAACGCCCAAAACGGTCACGGCGCACAAATAATTTGGTGCGCTGGCGCTGTTGCAGGTTCAATATGCCAATCGACAACTCGGTGAGTTCAGCCGGAGATGCCTGAAAAAGTTCATCGCGCGGCAAACTTTCCAAAACATGCATTAACGCTTTGCCGCTATGGCCGACCGGATTTAGCCCAGAGCGTTTTTGTACATCCGCTATTTTCTTACGCAGTAGCGGAATTAGCCACGGGTGCGTGCTCATCGCGCTCGAGGTGTACATGCCCAAAAAGCGCTGCTCAGACACCGCTTGTCCGGCTGCATCAAACGTCAAAATGCCGACATAGTCCATATATCCCGGGTGGTGCACCGTGGAACGCGCGTTGGTTTTGCTCAGCACCACCAACTCTGCGGTATCGCCCTTTGCCAAATCACGTGCGGCAAGGCTTGCCGTCGGGCGCGCGCTGAGTTTTGACTCATCCGCGCGCAACATGCCAAGGCCCGAGCCCGGCACAGCCTTCAAAACCTCCAAACCACCTTCAGTCGAGGCGGCGTATTCGCGATAGCCCAACATCGTAAAGTGATCCGCCGCCAACCAGCTTAAAAACTCCGCTGCCTCGGTTACGTCCTCAGCATCATGGGGCGACTGGCGGTTGGGTAATTCGGCCGCAATCGCCAGCGCCTTATCGCGCATTGCGCGGAAGTCGATTACACAGGCGCGTACATCGTTTAAGCAGTTCACCACCGCGACGCGTAAGGTCTCCAGCGCTTCCACTTCGGCAACGCGTTCCAGCTGAAAATGCATGATCGATTCGTTTTTGCCAAGCCCGGCGCTATGCCCGGCGGCGCCAAAACTCAATAAGTGCCCGCCCGCGTCGCGTTGCGCACTCAACACTGGGTGCACGATTAAATGGGATCGCAATCCGCAGTTTTGCACCGCTATCGAGGTGGAATCGACCAAAAACGGCATATCGTCGTTAATCACTTCGACGACGGTACGCGTGCTTTCCCAGCCGTGCTCTTCCAAATTCGGATTGTAGACGCGCACTTTTATTTCATTACTTTTGCGCTCACGCCAATATTTCAGCAAGGATATGGCCATGCCCGCCCAAGATGTCGAGGGCTTTTCGGCCAACTCCTATGGCGGTGTGCGGGAAAGCAATGCCCGGGTAAATATTTCAGCCTCAGCTAATTTCGGTGCGGCAACGCCGCCTTTTAGGAGTTCCAAAATTGCATGCAATGGGTGCAATTGCGTCATGAGCGCGTCCTCGGTGTCGATCAGAAAGGTGTTGATTAAAAAAAGCAAATTTGCCGAAGGATACCTAGATTGTCGCTACACTCCAGCGCTTTCATCTGAACGTCACCTTCCTTCCTTAAATAAAGGGTTGCTCTGTGCGCATTTTTAAACTGATTCTGGCATTTCTTTTGACGGTTTTGACCGTTACGCCCTGCCTAGCTGCGACCTCGATATCCAGCATTCCCGGCACG
>JBBQBR010000431.1:0-3158 GCA_038317875.1 Lysobacterales bacterium | reverse complement strand
AGCGCAACACGCCCTCATGCGGCGCACGCAGCTCCATCTCGGCCAAACTGGCGCGTCTTGAATTGACGGCCGCCGCAATCGTGGCACGCTGCGCGTCGGTGACGGCCAGCTCGACGGCAGCCTTTTTATCGAGCTGCGCCTCGCGCCAGTTGAGCGTGCCGCGCTTATCTTTCAAGTAGCCCAAGTCCACCAATTTATCGAGCAACTCGTTTTTGCTAATGCCGGCATTTACGGCGTTAGCATAGCGCTCGCTCAATTCAAGCTCGCCCGTCGTTTGCGCGATTTCCGTACCCAGTTGGGCAGCATTGACCGCACCCGCATCCGAAACGCCAGCACGTATAAGTGCGTTGCGCAGCAGCTCAAGTTCGGCCACGCTCAACTCCTTGGCGGTGCTGCGCGCCTCGAACGTGGCGATCAGTTCGCCCTTCTTGACCCGCGCGCCATCGCTTAGTAATTGCAGCACCTGGCGCTGCTCAAAACCCTGACCGGGCACATTGAGCGAGGTTACTTTCGCGCTGACGACTTCACCGCGGGCGCGCACGATCTCGCGCCAGGGCTTCGCCTCAACCACATAAAGTGCGGCTGCGGGTTCAGATTTAGAACACGCGGCGAAGGCAGCCACAAGCACCAGCAGCGTAAAGCCTATAAATAAAAAGCGCTTCATTTCGCCCCCGGCATAATGCTGACCCGAACCGCAGTCCCCGGCTTCAGCGCCCTTTGTTGCTCAGCGCCAAATTGAGCTAAATCAGTCAATTCTACCGTTACATCGCGGACAATCACCGGTTGAGCGCGGGATTTTGAGCGAAATGCCAGCCCTAATCGGCTGACACGCCCACGCAGGGTGCGCGCACCGCTACCAAGCAACACTTGCGCCTGCATGCCAACTTCAACTTGGCTAGAAAGCGCCTCCGGCACCCATGCATTTACCCGCAAACTATTTAAATCTGCCACCTGCGCCACGGCTTGACCCATATAAATCTGCGAACCCGAGGTAAATTTGTCGCCGTTAAAGCCGACGTTGTGAATCACCATGCCCGCAATTGTCGGCTTGACTGACATTTTTGCCAATGCCGCGTTGAGGTCCGCAATTTTGCCTTCTAGCTGCGATCTTTGTAGCTGCAAATCACGCAATTCAGCCGCACGCGCACTCCGCTGGGATTGCAAAAGCGCCGCACTCAACATTTGCTTTTCGCGCGCCGACGCTTTGTCGATGAGTAACTTTTTAGACGCAATGCCGCCGACCAACGCTTGCGGTTGCGCCGCTTTACGCGCTGCCTTTTCGGCTTCGGAAACCAGCAAGGCCTGCGCCAACACGTCGGTACGCTCCGCCTGCGCTTGATCTAATTCGAGTTTTTCCAACGCGCGCGCTACTTCTGCCAATCTGCCTTTATTTTCTTCGGTCTGACGCACCAGAGTCTGGCCGTCAAAAATAGCAATGGCCTGATCTGGTGAAACCATGGTGCCTTCCGGAATGAGTGTTTGCAGGGTCAGTTGCCATAGGTCTTTCACCGTCGGCGGGGCAATAATCGAAGTTCGTCCAGCGCTGAGCTCACCTTCAATTTCCAGCGGTATCGCTCGCGATTTTGCGTTATCTAGGGCAATGGGCGAATTCGATAGCGCTGATTTTCGGTGCGCCAATTGCGGATGTAGAGTCAACGCGGCATCGGTTATGCGCACACTCATTCCGGGGACTAGCTTGCCTTGAAATTCTGCGGGTAGCTCAATGTCCACGCGAAAATAACGGCCATCACCCCACGCGGCGCGTGCCTCGGGGGCATTCGAGATTGATCGAATATCCGCGGTTATGACCAAATTTGGCAGCGCGTCGACACTGAGCGAAACGGCTTGCGTTTCCGTCAGATACAGTCGGTCCGCCTCCAAAGCGTAGGCACGCACAAACGTACGATCACCATTTAAGACCTGCCCGACCACCACGCCACTTTGCGCAATTTCGCCTTCATCATAGCGTCGTCCGCCACCGCGACCTTCGCTAAAACCATGCGTCACCATGCCGCTTACCGTAGCTTTGACTTCACTGCGCTCAGCCGTGGCCAAAGCAAAAGCCAGTTCGACTTTCGCCTTGTTCAATTCTAATTGGGCATCCTCGGCTTTGCGTTGAACCGCCGCGCGCGCTGAGCTCAACACTTTGCTTTTTTGCAGAAAATCCTGCGCGCTACGCGCCGCTTCGGCGGCAAATCGATCAAAATCCAGCGGGCTTAAATAGGTTTTTGGCACTGCAGCGTCTAATTTCGCACGCGCGTTGGCGGCTTTCGCATCAAGCTCGGCAATTTCTGCATTTACCGCCACTACGCGCAAAGTGGCAAGATCCTTGTCAACGCGCGCCTGCGTCAGATCAATTTGCGCCTGCAAGTCGCTGAGTGACGCGAGCGCACCCGCATCAATGCGCAATACCGCCTCGCCGATTTTGACCGTTTGCCCTTCAGCGACAAAATAGCGAATCAGAGTCGGCGAGCTATTCGACGGTGGCATCACAATCGGTACCGCACCACTGGCCTGCACATCACCGGTTAGAATCCAGGGGCGCGCAGTATGATCTTGCGCCGACAACGGCGTACTTATGAACAGTGCAAATGCAATCAAACAAAGGCGCGTTTGCAAACCTAGTAGGCCACTCACAGCCGCATTCCCAACGCCTGGTTTTTTGACGTGCGCACTTCTGAAAGCCTAATTTGATCCGATTCCACGCGGCCGTCGCGCAAATGCACGACCCGGTGCGCGCGCGCCGCAACATCGCTGTCGTGCGTCACTAACACGATCGTTTGGCCTTCGCGATTGAGTTCGTCAAACAAAGAAAGCACATCGCGTGCGCTTTTAGAATCCAAATTACCGGTCGGCTCGTCCGCTAGCAGCAATTTTGGCGCCATCAATAGCGCACGACAAATTGCAACGCGCTGTTGCTGACCACCGGACAGCTCGCCCGGGCGATGATTTAAGCGATCTTCCAGGCCCATACGACTGAGCAACTGGCGCGCGCGTTCTGGGGCTTTAAGTTTGGGCTCGGGGCAATAGCGCAGCGGCAAGAGCGTATTTTCCAACACGCTTAGTCGTGCGAGCAAATGAAAGGACTGAAATACAAAGCCAATCTGACTGTTTCGCACTTTTGAGGCCATGTCATCGTCCAAGCTTGCGACGTTGAC
>JBBQBR010000430.1:0-3171 GCA_038317875.1 Lysobacterales bacterium | reverse complement strand
TCCACGAGCGCCATTTGCATTCGGATTTGGCTTTGGCGCTGTGTCTGGATGCGCAATCGGTGCTGCGCCCGGATCTGCGTATTCTGGTGATGTCTGCAACCCTAGACGGCGCGCGCTTGAGCGAATTTTTAGACGCCGAGCGCGTTACTAGCGCCGGCAAATCCTACCCGGTTGAGGTGCGCTATTTGCCGCCGCCGCGCGAGGAAAACCTGGAGTTAACGGTGGCGCGTGGTGTGCGTGCAGCGCTGGCTGCCACCGATGGCGATGTGCTGGTTTTTTTGCCAGGGCGGCGTGAAATTGAACGCACTGCTAGCGCGCTTAGCGATCTGGACAGCGCTATCGAGCTGCACCCGCTGCACGGTGAATTGAGCGTCGATGCGCAGGCCGCCGCGATTCGCCCGGCGGCGATTGGTTTGCGCAAAGTGGTCTTGGCGACTAACGTTGCCGAGTCGTCCTTGACGCTGCCCGGTGTGCGCGCCGTGGTGGATTCTGGCTTGGCGCGCGAGCCGAAGTTTGATGTGAACAGCGGCTTTTCTACCTTGACTGAAGTTTGGATTAGCCAAGCGTCGGCGACTCAGCGTGCTGGGCGTGCTGGGCGTGTGGCGGCGGGTACTTGTTTTAGGCTGTGGAGTGAATCCAGGCGCTTGGAGCCCAATACCCGGCCGGAAATTTTGAAGGCTGACCTTGCGCCATTAGCGTTAGAGCTAGCCGCGTGGGGTAGTGCGGAGCTGAAATTTCTGGATGCGCCACCCGCTGCGGTTTTGGCGCAAGCGCGGCAGTTGCTCAGCAGTCTAGGCGCGCTGGATGCAAGCGCAAACTTGAGCGCAACGGGCCGCCGCTGCATGCAGTTGGGCACGCATCCGCGCTTGGCAAATATGTTGGTGCGCAGCCAAGGTGTCGAGCTATCGCTGGCGTGTGATTTGATCGCGCTGTTGGAAGCGCGCGATGTATTTAAGGGCGCAGAGCGTTTCCGGGAAGATTGGCAATCCCGCTGGAATGCGCTGTCGGCGTATCGCGCCCGACGAGTACACGGTGCGGATGCCCGGGCGTTAGCCATGATCGATCACGCCAGCCGCCAATGGGCCAAGCGCGTGCGCGCCACGGAAATGCCCGGTTCAATCAGTGCGCATGCCCTGGGTGATGTGTTGCTGCACGCCTATCCGGATCGCGTCGCAAAAGTACGCGGCGATGCGCCGTTGCGCTTTGGCCTGAGCAACGGGCGCGGCGGTGAAATTAACGCGGATTCGCCACTGCGGGGCGAGCGCTGGTTGGTGGTCAGCGAATTAGACGGCACCGGCCGCGATGCGCGGATTCGTCGTGCGGCGCCGTTTGATGAGGCGTTGCTGGAATTGCACTACGCGGATCGCATCAGCAAAACGCTTGAACAAAAATTTGATCTCAAAGATGGCGCAGTAAAAGCGCGTGAACTAGAGCGCTTTGATCAACTGGTATTGAGCGACAAATTCGTGGTGCCTAAAAATGCCGCAGCCGCGCTTTGTGCAGGCATTGCTGAGCTTGGCTTAAGCTGTTTGCCGTGGACGGAAAATCAGCTGCAATTGCTTAAGCGCGCGCAAAGTTTGCGGCTTTGGCTGCCGCCCGAGGCTAAGTTTCCGGATCTGTCTGATGCAGTTCTGCTTGCCACGCTGGAAGAATGGCTAGGGCCATTTTTAGAGGGTAAATCGCGCTTGAGTCATATCAATAGCGATATTTTGGGCCAAGCGCTGAGCTCGCATTTAAGTTTTAGTGATCAGCAAATGCTGGACGCACAAGCGCCAAAGTCACTGACAGTGCCCAGCGGTATGACGCGTGCGATCAACTACGACGACCCGGCCGGGCCGGTGTTGAGCGTCAAGTTGCAAGAGCTTTTTGGGCTAGCTGAAACCCCGCGGATTGCGCAGGGCCGGATGCCGGTGACGCTGCATTTGCTTAGCCCCGGCGGCAAACCCGTGCAGGTCACCAAAGATTTAAAGAATTTTTGGAACAACACTTACAGTGAAGTGAAAAAAGAAATGAAGGGCCGCTACCCGCGCCATCCGTGGCCGGATGACCCGTGGAATGCGATGGCGACGCACCGGGCGAAGCCGAGAGGTACTTAAAACGGCGGCATGCTTGATTGCCTGCCGCCGTCCAAAAAACTTACTTTTTTAAAAGCTGGGCGCAACTATTTTGCAGTTTCGCTTTGGCACGCTAACAAATCGTCGCTGTCAATTTTCCAGCCGCCGCTGCCGCAAATATCCACATCTGCCACTTCACATTCGTCACCGTCTTCATCCACGAGCTTAACGTCATAGGTTGCGCAAGGCACGCCCTTTAGGGTGAAGGTTTCGCCAGTGCCAATCACTTCTTCGCCCAACTGATCCTCGCCCCATTTCTCTTGATCAACGCTCGACACGTACAAGTGCTGCAAATTCCAGTCTGATGCGTTGGTAATTGTTACATCGCCAGCGTTCGCGGTAAGTGCTGCACTTGTGAGTGCAACTGCAAGGATGGCGCGCGTCATTTTTAAGCGTTTCATTTGTTTAAGCTCCAGGTTGATTTAGCGGACTTAGGTTGACGCATGAAGTAGTCACAGTTACAGAGTCTTTCAGCGCTCAATCAGTATGGGCAGATAAGACTGGGTTTTGGCTAAACACCACCTTCACATACAAAAATTTGCAAGTTCCGGGGCCTCTAGGCGCGGCATACTTACCTATCTTGATTGCAATTGAGCGGGGCGAATATGGGTGGTTTTCAAAGCGTGCAGCGGCTGGCTTTGTTTTGTTTAGCGGTGCTGATAAGTGCGCCACACGCGTTGGCAGATGGAAAATTTGTAGTGCTGGATGCCACCATTGAGAGTGAGGCATTAAGCCAAGAACTCGAAACCATGCAGGGTGACGCCATGCTGCAAGACGTCGCTGATGCCGTCAACGCACTTTTCATCGTTCCTGACGATGTTGGGCTGCGCTTTTCCGAATGCGAAGAGTCAAACGCGTATTTTTCTGCAGAGGATATGGAAATAACGCTGTGTGTCGAGTTACTGAGCGAGATGGATGAGTCGCTCAAGGAAACCTACCCAGACGAGGATGATCGTCGTGAGGCAGTCGCCGGCGCATTCACCGCGACTGTGCTGCATGAAGTTGGCCACGCATTGGTCAGCGTATTGGAAATTCCGGTCACCGGGCGCGAGGAGGA
>JBBQBR010000429.1:0-3181 GCA_038317875.1 Lysobacterales bacterium | reverse complement strand
ACGAAAGCGAATCCCCGCATCCGTTTCCAGCTCAAGTGACCCCAGCATACCGATGAATTTGCCTTTGCCTGGGCGATAGCCAATGACCTTGGCTTCGGCGTCTAAAACCGGCTTGAGCTTCAACAGCACGTCTTGCCGCCCGGTTTGATAGGGTGCTGACGCCAAATGCAGCATCAAACCCTCTCCGCCTGCGCGCACAACCTCGTCCAACCAAGTGCGTAATTGCTGGTTGGACGTTAGTATCCGCTGCTCGACCAAATGTAGCTGTGGAAATTTTGCTGCGGTTATAATTTCGTGCAAGCGTCGGTAGCGATCGGTAAAGCTGCCTGGGGCATTGGGTAGTTCAAATATTTCATATCGGACCTTGCGCCAGTCAAGATCGTTGGGTGGAAAGGTTCGCACAATGCCGGAAAGCGCCTCAAACTGACCACGCGCTAGCCACAGTTCGCCATCCAGGGGTATTTTTGGCAGGCTACTGGTAAACCAAGCTGGCGCGGGCACCGTGTTGCCGCTGCGAAAGCGCAAAACCTTGCCATCCCAAATCGCGCGCACGCCATCAAGCTTTTCGCTGACCAAATAAGCGCTCGGTTCGATGCTTTTTTCCGCCACTTCGGCCAGTAATAGTTCAGTGCTAGCTTGCGCATGCGCGAGCAGATTTAGCGTGGCAAAGGCAAGGAAAATCAATCGCTTAAAAAGTTTCATCAAAGGCTCAACCGTGTGCGTCGGGCTAACGCTATATAGAAACTAGTTTGGCTTTAGAAAATTTCAAACACACTCAGACAAATCTGAAATTGCGCGCAGTGTAAGATTCGCCGATCTATACAAAGCAAATCCAAAGCCATGACCGAGCTACAGCACCAACTTGACGAAATCGCGCGCGGCGCGGTGGACGTCATTAAAATTGAAGAAATTAAGCAAAAAATTATCGCCGGGCAGAAAACCGGGCAAAAATTGCGTGTGAAAGCGGGTTTTGACCCCACCGCACCGGATCTACATTTGGGCCACACGGTGCTGATCAATAAATTACGCCAATTTCAAATGTTGGGGCATCAGGTGATTTTCTTGATTGGCGATTTCACCGGCATGATCGGCGACCCAACCGGAAAAAGCGCCACGCGAAAAGCGCTGACGAAGGAAGAAGTGGCGGCAAACGCGATCACGTATCAGGCGCAAGTTTTTAAAATTCTAGATCCAGAATTGACCGAAGTCCGGTTTAACAGCGAATGGTTTGACCCGATGCCAGCCAGCGAGCTGATCAAAATCGCGGGCAAATACACCGTCGCACGCATGCTTGAGCGCGATGATTTCACCAAGCGCTACCAAAGTGAGCAGCCGATCGCGCTGCACGAATTCCTATATCCGCTGGTGCAAGGCTATGACTCGGTGGCGCTGCGTGCGGATGTTGAGCTGGGCGGCACCGATCAAAAATTCAACCTGCTCGTTGGCCGGGCGTTACAGCCTGACTACGGTCAAGTCGGCCAGTGCGTATTGACCATGCCGCTGTTGGAAGGCTTAGACGGTGTCAATAAGATGAGCAAATCGCTTGGCAACTACATTGGCATTAACGAGCCAGCCAAGGATATTTTCGGCAAAACGATGTCGATATCCGATCTATTAATGTGGCGCTACTTTGAGCTGTTGAGCTTTGACAAAACCGCCGCGCAATTGCGCACCGCACAAGCGGATGCGGCATCCGGCCAGCTCAACCCGCGTGATCTAAAGCTAGAACTGGCATCCGAGCTAACCGCGCGTTTCGCAGGCAAAGCGGCCGCCGAGCAGGTGCTTAGCGACTGGCACAAACGCACTCAGGAAGGCGCAATTCCAACCGATATCGAAAGCATTACGCTGCAAATCGGCGACAGCATTGGTATCGGCGCACTGCTCAAAAGTGCGGGTTTGGCATCCTCAAGCTCAGAAGCGATGCGCAAAGTCGATGAGAAAGGCGTGCGTATTGATGGCGTGGTGATTACTGACCGCGCATTGAAACTAGCGCCCGGTGCTGAAATTCTATTGCAACTTGGCAAGCGCGGCTTTAAGCGAGTGACGCTTGAAAAATAGTTTCTTGGCTGAGAGCCTTATTTGGACCTGCAAAGCGTTTAGTGATTTAAGCAATGTTGAGGTTTATCAAATTATGTCTGAGCGTGCGGCAGTGTTTGTAGTCGAGCAAAATTGCGTCTATCAAGATGCCGATTTTGCTGATCTTGAGTGCTTCCACTTGGCGGCGTGGCTGCCGGGCAATGATGCTAGCCAAACGCTTGCCGCTTACGTGCGCTTGGTTCCGCCAGGGCTAAAGTTTGCCGAAGCATCAATCGGGCGCGTACTGACCAGCCAAATCGCGCGGCGGCGCAAACTCGGGCCCGTTTTAATGACGCGCGCAATTGCTGAGTGCTGCGCATTGTTCGGCATTGCGCCGATCCGCATCGGCGCACAGCAATATTTGGAGCAGTTTTACCGCCGGATGGGCTTTATCACGGTTTCAGATGTTTATGACGAAGACGGCATACCCCATATTGAAATGCTGCGCCCAGCCATCGCTATCGCTTAAGGGAAACGGTGCATGAGCCCAAGCCGCTTGCTGTTTTTAGTGCTCAGTTACCACCTACGCATGCCTTTACTGGACAAGCTGCTCCAAATTTTCCAAAAACAGCGCAGCATTGACGTGCATCGCACGACAGATGCTTAAGAACTCGATCAAGTCCAATCGGCGCTCGCACTTCTCAAATTTACCCACAAACGAAGGCGGCTTCCCCAAACGCTTCGCAAGCTCGCGCTGGGTTATCGCAAGGTTTTTACGGGTGAGTACCAGCAACTCAATGAACAGCTGATAATTCGGAGCGTGCAGAGATCGCAAATGGGCGTTTGACAGTGAACTAACGCGCGATGCTCAAACAGCCGCCGACTCGCTACCATTTTAGGAATTAATTCGTCTTTTAGTTTGTTTTATTTGGTTATGTGCTTTCATTGCTTGCGATAAATGAAAAGCCGCTCAACTCAATAAATAGCCATCTTAGGTGTGAAAAGTCTGCGGCTGCAAATTCTATAGATCGGCAACCACCCTGAAACTTGAAATTTTCAAGGAATCCACATGCACAAACATCTTTGGTTGTTGGTCCTTTGCTTCGGCGCAAACGCCCAAGAAAACTGTGGTTTTCCGGTATCGCTACTCAAATCAGGCTTTGAA
>JBBQBR010000428.1:0-3192 GCA_038317875.1 Lysobacterales bacterium | reverse complement strand
CAACGAGTGCCACCACAAGCAGCGCCATCGAAATCGTGACGGAGATACGCCTGAGGCGCATAAAATCATAGTTTGTATTCGGTCGAATCAGTTCCATTTTCCAATCCTTTAAAGTGGTGTTTTCATTCTTTTCGACGGTTTAAATCGCAAGCTTGGTCAGCTTACGGCCGCTATAGATGAACGCTGCGACGCCTTTCGAAAGGCTTACGGCGGTGTAAATTGAGGTCACAATCCCTAAGCACAGCGTGATCGCAAAACCTTGGATCGGGCCAGAACCAAACGCGAGCAGTGCCAAACCGCCTAAAAGCGCGGTGACGTTCGCATCCCAAATTGTGCCGCTGGCTTTGTCATAGCCGATATCAATCGCCTGCAGCGGGCTCATGCCCCGGCGCAACTCTTCCCGAATACGCTCATTGATCAGCACGTTTGCATCCACCGACATACCAATCGTCAAAGCAAGCCCGGCTAAACCAGGTAAAGTCAACGTTGAGCCCAACATCGACATAATCGCCACCACCATCAGCAAGTTCACAACCAATGCCACGCCGGTAATCAAACCAAAGGTTTTGTAATAAATAACAAAGAAAATCAGCACGAATACGAACGAAAATGACACCGCAAGTATCCCGGAGCGAATATTTTCTTTGCCTAAGCTAGGACCTATGACGCGCTCTTGCGCAAATTTCATTGGTGCCGCGAGGGAACCGGATTTCAGGGAGGTTGCCAGGTCTTTCGCCTCATCCAACCCTAGACCAGTGGTACGAAATTGGCGACCAAAAGGCGTTTGAATATTGGGCGCGCTCACGACGCGCTTTATTGGCTCAAACGTAGTCACTTCATTGCCATCGACAATCGTTGTTACCGGCACATTTTCAATGTAGACCACTGCCATGCGCTTCTTGACATTTTTAGAGGTGAATTCATACATCCGCTCACCGGATGCAGCCGTCAAGGTTACCGACACTTCCGAGCCTCCCGTTTCATTGTCGATGCCAACCGTGGCGCTCGTGAGTTCCCCGCCTGAAGCGATAACGGTCTTTTTCAGAATAATTGGCCGACCGTCATAGTCAAACAACAACGATTCCGGCGGTACATTTTTTGTCACCGCAATCTCAGCTGCGCGGAGATCATTGACTTCATCGACAGCGCGATACTCCAATGATGCGGTCGCACCAATAATTTTCTTAGCCTCGGCGGTGTCTTGAACCCCTGGCAATTGCACCACAATTCGGCTTTGCCCTTGACGCTGCACGACCGGTTCGGTCAGCGCACCCAAACGTTCACGCAATGTGGTGGTGTTTTGATTAACCGCTTGATTAAGTGCTTCGGTGATCACAGCTGGAAGAATCGTAAGCTCGACCGCCGAGCTTTCACCAGAACGAATCGTCACTTCCGGCACGGTTTTCGTGATTTCATCGCGTGCCTTATTGGCTTCTGCCACGTCAATAAAAGTCGCAACGAGCTCATCGCCTTCACGTACAACGCTGGTGTAGGCAATATCGCGGCGGCGAAACAAGTCGTAGAGCGTATCGGTTATGCGTCGATCAAGCGCATCACGCGTCGTTTTTTCATCAACTTCAAGCAAAAAGTGTACGCCGCCCTGTAAATCCAAGCCCAGCGACATCCCTTTACCTTTCAGGCTTTGTAGCCACGCTGGAACAGTAGGCGCCAAATTCAACGACGCGTTATAAAGTCCTTTTAGCGCTGGATCCGCGCGCAGACGATCCGCCGCTTTCAACTGCGTACCAACATCACTAAATCGCGCGATCACGCGGTCATTTATGAACTCAACACCCAAAGTTGGTATTTTCTCACCCGCTTTGCCGATCAGAACCGCTTCAACAATACCTTTGACGCTGGCATCAACGACTAAACCCTTCTTAGCGGACGTAATTTGTACCGCAGGAATAGCTTGGAACACATTCGGTAGCGCATAAAGCGCTGAGAGCAACACTACTGCCGCGATAATCCAGTACTTCCATTTGGGGTAGTCAAACATCTGTCGTCCTTGAGATAACCGCGCGTAGTTGATGCGGGGGATTAAGTTTGCGCACACTAGGCGCGCGAAAGTGGTGTACTGGTATCGGGCCACGCCACTCGTGTGTGGTGTTGGGCGCGATGAGGTGTTTTTTCAAGTGCGCCGGATTCATTCAGAATCCAGGCCACATTTCAGGCCTTAAGCGCGCCTTTCGGCAACACCTTGGTTACGGCATTTTTCTCAACTTTAATCTTGACGTTTGGTGCGATTTCCAAAGTTAAGTAAGTGTCACCCACTTCGTCGATACGGCCTGCGATACCGCCAGAAACAACCACTTCCTCATTTCGTTGCAGGCCGGCGACGAGTCTAGCTTGTTCAGCAGCGCGCTTGTTTTGCGAGCGAGTCATGAAAAACATCATGATGATTACCACTGCAAGCGGTAGCAACAGCGTCAAAAAGCCGCCAGCAGGCGCTGGCGCACCGGCTGCTTGGGCGTACGCGCTTGGAATTAGAAAGTCCATGATTTTAGGAGTTATGGGAAAAGGGGCCGGAGTATACCCAAAGCCTCAGCGTAAAAGCTGCGACACATAAAATGACACCCATCATGAAGTTAAATATCGTTACTATCTGAGCATGAACGAAGCAAATTACCCTGATAATCCTCCCGCTGAGCGAGCCACAAGCGCCCGTCCCAGACTCAGAATAAGCCCACACCAGTCCGGCTTTTTAAGTCAAGTTGGGCCCTTTTATGAAGTTCGACTGGAAACGGGGATGCGCCGCGCACTGGCGTTGGAAAGCCGCCATTTGAGTTTAGAAGGGGTTGTGCATAGTGGTGTGATCGCCAGTTTTGCCGATTTTGCCCTGCACCGAGCCATTGGCGATGAAATTGGGCTCGAGCTTCGGTTTGCGTTGGTCACGCTAAATTTACAGTTTCTAAGCGCCGCCAAAGCCGGCATTTGGCTTTATGGCGAGGGCATTTTGCTTCGCCGTACACGTGATCTGATTTTTGCGAATGGCGAATTGTTCACCCATGAGCGCACCGTGGCTACCGTGAGCGGCGTATGGAAGCTGCAGTCCCAGGCCTAATAAGATCAGGCCTAATAAGATCAGGCTCAAAAAATACTGCGCAACACGCCGGGATCGGCCGCTTTGCGCCCTCCCCGACCGGCCCGTTACATTTTGGCTCATTAGTTGCCGCACTGGGCAGCTACTTA
>JBBQBR010000427.1:0-3194 GCA_038317875.1 Lysobacterales bacterium | reverse complement strand
ACAACGAATTCGCTGGCAAGGCCGCCAGTTTTGGGCTGGTCAGAAAAGAGGGGCGCGCGCTGCGGGTGCCAGATCAGGGTGTCTCAATTGTGTCTGATATCGATGACACCATTCGCGATACCCATGTGTTGAATAGGCACGAGATGCTGATGAACACCTTTGTGCGACCTTTGAAAGCCGTGCCGGACATGGCTGAGCTGTATCAAAATGCGGCAGCACTGCCGGGCGTGCGCATCCACTATGTTTCCAACGCACCCTATGCGCTATATCCGCTCCTTGAGCAGTTCTTGCGCGCCGAGCATTTTCCCGAAGGCTCGATGCATTTGCGCGCGGTTAGTTTTAAAAGCAGCATTTGGCGGGCAATTTTGCATACAAAGCATATCAACACCCACAAGACCGAAGTGATCGAAAGCTTACTGCGCGACTTTCCCGAACGAAGCTTGGTGCTCATTGGCGACACCGGCGAGCAGGATCCAGAAATTTATGCAGCGCTAGCGCGCGCACATCCTGAGCAAGTGCGGATGATCTTATTGCGCGATGTCGCAACTGATGGACGCACAGGTGAACGTTTGCTGCGCGCAATGCACGACATACCAGCTGCAAAGTGGCTGCAGTTCACCGATGCCAAAGCGCTGAGTCTAGAAATGCTCAAAGTCGGCAGTGACAACAATTTGGGGGCTGCACCATGAGCGAGCCGACTCCAGATTTGCGCAATCAAGCGCTATTTTTGGCGCACGCCAAACCCGGCGTGGTGGGGCTTGCCGGCGGCGCGCATTTTATTGATCGCACCATTCGAAAAGTGCAGCGTCGCTGGCGTGGCGATACAGCGCGCAGCCTGTATTCACATGCGTTTATTTGCAGCGGCGTGCGCGCCGATGGGCAGCATTGGCTGTTGGAGTCGGATTTAGAGCTGCGCCACAAACAAATCAGACTTGGCGTACAAGAAAATCGCGCGGCAAAGTATTTCAGTGCAACGGACTATCCAAATTTGGCGCTGCTTGACTTTAATTTGAGCGCCGATCAAACCACAGCAGTGATGTCCAGCGCACTTGATTTGCTGGCTGGCTCAGCAACGTATTCACTGCGCGAACTGCTGGGCACGCTAATCGCGCTGCAGCGCCCTACCCTGCGCAGCCGGGACAATTTACTGAGCCGCGAAGGTGCGGTATTTTGTTCGGCGATGGTGCAGCACTGTTTTAAGCCGATTGCAATTGAATTTGCCTCTGGCGTCAGTATTAAAAACACCACGCCTGAGGATATTGCGGCAACTACCGCACTGCATCAGCGCTATGCGGTGATTCGCTCGGAATCGTGAAGCGCGCAGGCAACGTATACTCCGGCGCTTCAAATATCGAGGGTCACGATGATCAACAATGACATCTTACGCAGCATTCGCTACATGCTTGATTTGAGCGATGTCAAATTGGTGCAGATCACTAAACTAGCACAGCCTGACTTTGCGCTTGAGAAAGCAGATGTAGTGCGCTATCTAAAAAAAGACGAAGACCCAGACTATTTGCCCTGTCCAGATTTGATGATGGCGCATTTTCTGGATGGCTTAGTGCTGCATTGCCGTGGTGACAACCCGAATGCGCAGCCTCGGCCACCGATATCGCGCATCAGCAACAATTTGGTGCTAAAAAAACTGCGCGTAGCGTTCGAATTGAAAGACGCCGACATGCACCAAGCGTTTTTAGATGCCGGTTTTCCAGTAACAAAACCCGAGCTATCCGCGCTATTTCGCCAAGCAGACCACCGCAATTTTCGCGTCTGCGGCGATCAAATGCTGCGTAATTTTCTTAAAGGATTAACGCTGCGGGCGCGCGGATGAGCCTAACGCCAAGTTTGACGAAAAATCGCCCATGGCATTATAGAACAGACTGATTGCATCCATGGTTCAGCGTGCTATTTTTTGCTTTGCATTCGATGCCCACAAAAAAACCCGCTAAAGGCGGGTTTTTTTGCATCTCGATACGTTGATCGAGCGTTCCGCCATTCGGCGGTTTTAACTAACGTTGGCGCGCTTTAAATCGTGGGTTGCTCTTGCAAATCACGAAAATTTTGCCGCGGCGACGCACGACCTTGCAATCACGGTGACGCGTTTTTGCCGACTTGAGTGACGATAGAACTTTCATAACACGTCCTTGTGTAGGATTTAATCAGCCTGCGAGCATAGCAGCGGATTCTGACAAAGTCGAGTTCGAGGAAAGTGATCAGTGCGCTATTGGGTAAACCGTTTGGCTAGCGTTTCCCATTTGGCAGAACCTAAACGCGCCAAGGTTGCTTGATTGCGCTCGACGATTTCGTTGGCGTCAGGGTAAATCGCAACCGCGCTGCTGATACTTTCTTCGCGCAGCAGATGCAGCATTGGGTACGGTGAACGGTTGGTCACGTTACTCAAATCTTGCGGATTTGCATCAGCAAAACAATAATCCGGATGAAAACTGGCAATTTGCAGCACACCATCCAGATCTAGTTCAACAATCAGCGCGTCGGCAAGCGCTAGAAATTCGTTGTAGTCGGCAAAATCAGCCAATATGTAGGGATGAATCAGCAGCGTCGTCTCCAGCTGCTCAATCGGCACCTCGTTTAGCGTTAGCATTGCTATTCGCAAGTCCGCAAGCAGCGCATCAACGTCAGATGCTTTGCTAATCGTCCAGCAAATTTTACGTTTTACATGCACCGCTTTGGCAAATGGACAAAGGTTTAGCCCAATAACCGCAAGCTCTAGCCACGAAATTGAGCGAGCCAAGACTATTTCCGCGCAAGCTAATTCATCCGCGTTCAGCGTCGACTCCAGCATCTTTGATTGAATCGGCGTGCGCTCAATTGGGGCAAGCTGTATTTGGGCGCCAGACATACACTAAAGGCTTTTACCATTGGGCTTTTTACGATAGCGCGTAAACGGCGGAAACGCCCAAGGCCGCAAAGCCACAACAAGCGAGGTTGTGTGGCGCTGTGCTAGCGGCAAACGGGAATCCTCGCGCACATATTCATCGAATTCTTGCGCTAACCGCTCCATTGCTTGATGAAATCGAGTCAAATTGGCCCCTGACAACATGCCGGACAGGAAAACGAGCCGTTCGCCAGTTTTGTCAAAATTGCTATCGAAAAACTCCCTTTGCACAAATTGATTGAAAAACCGCTGCACCGGGCCGGCCGGACGCCAGGAAAACTGTCGGCTAACCAAGATC
>JBBQBR010000426.1:0-3201 GCA_038317875.1 Lysobacterales bacterium | reverse complement strand
GCTCATGGAGGTGTGCCTCTTTTTTCCGTATCGCTCATCGCGAGATCTTTTTCCGTATCGCTCATCGCGAGATCTTTTTCCGTATCGCTCATCGCGAGATCTTTTTCCGTATCGCTCATCGCGAGACTTCGATTAGTACTTGCGGACGCGTTTTGTAACGTCGCTGCGCGTGCGGCGCTGCTGACGCTTTTCAGCGGCTGCGGCCTTGCGCTTACGTTCTTGTGTGGGTTTTTCGTAAAACTCGCGGCGACGGGTTTCGGCAAGAATTCCAGCCTTCTCACACGAACGCTTGAAGCGGCGTAGGGCGAATTCGAACGGCTCGTTTTCTCTGACCTTAACGTTTGGCATGCTGACTCCAGTAGATGGGAAATTGCTCTTCCAATGAGCAAGCCCAGAAGTATAGCCTTAGCAATATTGATTTTGCAAAACGGCAGCCAAACGTGCGTGTATTAGGTATTGAATCTTCATGTGATGAAACTGGGCTAGCGCTTTATTGCACTGAGCGCGGTTTGCTTGCGCATCGACTTTATTCACAGGTGCAAATGCATCAAGAATATGGCGGTGTCGTGCCTGAGCTTGCCAGCCGGGATCATATACGTCGACTGATTCCGCTTTTGAACGAAGTACTGAGCGCGGCAAATTTAGTGAAGGCCGATATTGATGCGGTTGCCTACACCGCGGGCCCCGGTTTGATTGGGGCGCTGTTAACTGGCGCGGCGTTTGCGCGTACTTTGGCTTATGCCTTAGATCGACCTGCTGTTGGCGTTCATCACTTAGAAGGGCATTTGCTAGCGCCATTACTTGAAGCAGACCCGCCCGCGCCACCATTCGTCGCTTTGTTGGTCTCCGGTGGGCACAGCATGTTGATTCACGTAAAGGCAATTGGTAACTATGTTTTATTAGGCGACACTTTAGATGATGCAGCAGGCGAGGCATTTGATAAAACCGCGCAGTTGCTTGGTTTAGGCTATCCAGGTGGCCCAGCGTTGGCAAAGCTGGCCGAGCAGGGGCGCGCAGGCGCTTATAAGTTTTCGCGCCCGATGACAGATCGTCCTGGCTTGGATTTTAGTTTCTCCGGGCTGAAAACACAGGTTTTGCTGGCGGCAAAGAAGGCAGCACCACTTTCATTCGAGTCGAAAACGGATTTGGCGCGCGGCTTTGAGGATGCAATCGTTGAAACATTGGCAATCAAGTGCAAACGCGCGCTACTACAGGCGGACTCATCGACGCTGGTCGTGGCCGGTGGCGTCGGCGCAAATTTACGCTTGCGCGCTAAATTGCACGCCGATGCCGCAACGATGGGCACCCGAGTATTCTTTCCTAGGCCCGAATTTTGCACAGACAATGGCGCAATGATTGCTTTTGCGGGTGCGCTGCGATTGCAGGCCGGCCAATTTCAGGATTTGACCATCGATGCATTCCCGCGCTGGGAATTAACTGCTGATCTAGGTGCAGCTTTAGGTTAAGTTTTGCGTTAAATTTGCTCCTCACAAATTGGATGCGCCAGTGAACCGCTTCGTGTTGCCAATTACCGTTGATATTGGCCTGCCGACATTGCGCGATGGCCGGGAGGAACCGTTTAGTCTGGATGGGACTAATGGTAGCGTGGCTTTGAGTCTTGAACGCAGCTTGCCATTTCGTATTGGACAGTATCGTGCGCTGTCGATTTTGGGACGTGGCGGCATGGGTGTGGTTTATTTGGCGGAACGTTGCGAGGTAGCGTTGCAGCAAAACGTCGCGCTTAAGGTTTTGCCGATCTGGGCAGAGGCTGCTGATCACGCACGCTTTTTGCAGGAGCGCCAGATTCTTGCGGGTATGGAACACCCGCATATTGCGCGCTTGCTTGACGGCGGGGTGAGCGATGAGGGCGCGCCCTTTTTTGTGATGGAGCTAGTCCAGGGCGCGTCTTTGACGCAGTATGTGCAACAACAAATGCTTAGCCAAGTTGACCGACTCAGCTTGTTTTTGAAAATCTGTGATGCTGTGCATTACGCGCACCAGCGCCTAGTCGTGCACCGCGACCTAAAGCCAGACAACATTTTGGTGGAAGCTGATGGGGAGCCAAAGCTGCTGGATTTTGGCATCGCTAAAATTGTCAGCGTCAAATTCCCTGCAGAAACCCTGACCGGTGCGATGACGCCGGCGTACGCCGCACCTGAGCAGCTGTTAGGCCAGCCGATTTCGACGCTGACCGATGTTTATGCTTTAGGCGCGATTTTATACGAATTGCTGACCAATATTCGTCCACGAGAAGGTGTCAACGTCATCGAGCTAGCGCGTACGCTCGACGAACCCGTCACTCGCCCGAGCAGCGTGGTTCGGAGTAAATCGGCAGATCGAAAAGACAAATTGCTAAGTCCAGTACATGATGACTTGGACTTAATCGTGATGACCGCGCTGCAACGTGAGCCCGCACGACGATATGCGTCGGTCGAAGCGCTTGCTAAGGACGTGCGTGCTTATTTGAGTAATCGCCCAATTAATGCACGGCCGGATTCCTGGGCATATCGTTTCCGCAAGCTAATTCAGCGCAATCAATTTGCCAGTGCTGCAGTTGTTTTTGGCTTTGTTGCGTTGATTAGTGCGTTGACGATCAGCTTATTTATGGCAAAAAACGCCAATGATCAGGCGGAAAAGGCTGCGGCGGTAAAAAATTTCATGTTGAATGTGTTTGCCGCGAGCGATCCAGATGCCGCAAAAGCGGCGAACGTGAGCGTGCGTGAATTGCTTGATACCAGTGCCGAGCAAATGCGTGGCGATGCGGGCTCTGACACCAATTCATGGCAGGGCGAGCCTGAAGTTCGCGCCGAGATTCAAACCGGCATTGCCGCCGCTTACGCCAATTTGGGCGAATTTAGCCTTGCGCTGAACCTCTTAGAGGACGCCAGAGCTTTTCCGAGTGCCAGCGCGATGCTGACCCGTGCTCGCGCCTTGCGTGGACTCGGTGATTTGGCGGGCGCGCGTGTGGCAGCAATCCAGGGGCTTGGTCGGCCGGATGTCGGTAGCTTGCGCGTGCCGTTGCAGTCCGAGCTTGCGGGAATCAGCACCGATTATGGTGATTTCGCCAGCGCTGAAGTCGGTTTGCGTGATGCGTTGGCGCAAACTTCAGGAATTAGTGATATCTCAGCGCGCACGCCTTTGAATTTGGCGCTGGCCGAGTTATTGAATAAGACTGAGCGTACCGCCCAAGCGCAGGTGGTG
>JBBQBR010000425.1:0-3202 GCA_038317875.1 Lysobacterales bacterium | reverse complement strand
GGGCGCGCGTAACGGTCGATGATGCATGCGTCGGTGAAATTGACGCCGGTTTGTTGGCATTTGTCGCGATTGAACGCGGCGACAGCGATGCGCTAGTTGCCAAAATACTGCACAAGCTTTTGAACTATCGCGTGTTTTCTGATGAGGCTGGCAAAATGAATTTGTCCTTAAAAGATACGGACGGCGGCCTGCTATTGGTGTCGCAATTCACGCTCGCCGCCGATACCAACTCCGGCCTGCGGCCTAGCTTTACGCCAGCCGCCGCACCCGAGGAAGGCAAACGCCTATTCGATGCCTTAGTCACAGCGGCGCGCCACGCGCATGCACGCGTGGCGACCGGCGTGTTTGGCGCGGATATGCAGGTGGAACTAGTCAACGATGGGCCGGTAACGTTTAACTTGCGGATCGTCAATCCTATTGATTAGTGATTTGTCGAAAAGAAATTCTTGAAAGCCGTTCGTGCTGCGCTTGTCGAAGCATGTAGCCGTAATATTCGTGATGCATTTCGCTTCGTTAGACATTGTACGGCTCTGCCGTTCGACAGGCTAAAGGCGCGAACGGATCGCACTTCAAATTTTCAACCTGATTCTGGCTGGTCAATATTCTACTGCACTGTAAAACGGCCAATTTCGATATGTTCCTTATTATCCTCAAGCCGCCGCACCGTCGCGATGGTTTTCGCGGCACCCGATTTTGCCAACTCTTGCCCAAATGGCGTTTGGAACTCTAAATACACGGTAATCGGTGCTGCGAGCTTTTGCTCGTGGTTGGCAAAATAATGCGCATAAACCGTGTAGGTGCCGGGCAGTGGCCGCACGATTGTGAAGGTTTCCGGGCCATAGCCTTCGGTGAAATCATCGCTCATCTGACCACCGGTGCTGGTTTGTGGTTGGCTGTAATAAGCCCATTCGCCGGCTGGGTCGAGCACCCACAGATCAATATCGACATCATTGGCATTCCAGCCCATGACCACACGCAAGCCGACCGGCACAGGTCCTAGCAGCGCCGCTGGCACGCCAAGCTTTTCTAAATCTGGGCGTTGTACGCGGTTGGCCCGCGTCAGCAAGTCATTGAATTCATGCAGGGACGTTAATTGGATCGAGTTAAAGCGGCTGTCCCAATTATGGCTGGCAACATACCAAAGCATTTCCAAAGCACGTTTAATATCGCCGCCGCTTTCTGCCGGGGCGCGGGCTAGGCTTAATGCGAAATCGCGATAGCCCTGCGGCTCTTCAGTGCGCAGCGATTGCGCGAGTGCAAACTGTGTCAAAGCAAAGTCCCACTGCTGCCACTGCCGCAGTTTTTCCGCAAGCACACGAATTGCACCGACATTTTCGACCTGCACTTCGCTGATATTGGAAAGCACCCGCAATGCCAGCGCTTTGTCGTTGCGTTCAGAGTAAAAATACTCCGCGCAGTCGAGATAGAAGCCGATACTGCCCTCGCTGTCACTTTCGCTCAAATACGCCGCATACGGATTGTCAGCGGCGCGGATGCGGGCCAAATAGGGCGCGTTAGGCGTGTAGGCTTTGAGTTCGAGTGTGGCTTGGGTATTTGCGGGCTGGCTAATGCTCGCTGGAGGTTGTTCGCCCGGATTGGGCGCTGGAGTTGCAGCTTGACTGCGGCGACTCAACTGATCACTTGAGAATTCCCTCGAAGGCGCATCTTCGCGAATTGGCGCAGAAGCCGATACCGCCGTTGGCTCATCCTCCTCAGGCATCGGCGCTGATTGAATCGATGGCTGTGCTGCAGGTGGCGACGAAGGCATGGCTTCGCTCATCGGCACATTCCCGCCGGAAGCAGTTGCTACCACGCCATCGGTATTAACGACCTGCTCTGAGCGCCCTTTCGCTTGCGCGCGCGCATCCAGCAACGACGCACGTGCATCCGCAGTGAGGGATTTTAGATAATCTGCATCAGCCGCCAGCAATTCTTGCATTAACTTGCGTGCGCTCGCTTCATTGCTGGATTTATCGCCCTCGGCTTGCAAAAGCTGCGCACGCTTGAGCATTGCCGCAGCAAGTTTCTGTTGTGCGTAGTTAGTGCTTGCGCGCCATTGATTGGCATTGCGAGCCGCCATTGCCGGTAATACACCCGAAAGCCAGGGGTGTGGCATGGCGTGCCAAGCTTTGAATTCCTGCCATTGACCAATCAGCGTATCTAAGTTCGGCGTGACGACACCATCGCTAATCTTTGCCACGCGCCGCGCGTCAAACTGCGCGCGCAATTCGGGTTCTATCGGTGCCACGTCGTAGCGCAGATAATCTTCAATGGACTCAAGCACCAAAAGGGAAGTTTGCTCCGTCACCACAGAAAATTGAGTCGCCCAAGCCAGCGTCTTTTGACTCAGCCTATCGCCCGTTTCGCCCGATACATTCAAAGCGCGGATTTGCGTGCTGGCCCAAAGCCGCTGAATGGGTACTGCCAACTCGCGGGCTATCGTTGTTTTCAGTGGCGTTGTGATGCTGCGTGCTTCGGATTGCGCGCCATTGTTCCAGCGCAGACTAATTTGTGCTCCCGCTCTGCATCGCGCGGCAAGTGTGGCCGTGCCTGTCAGCACTTTGCTGATTGCTATTGCGTCCATGCAAGCACCGGCAGGCGCGCTGGCACGGACGCCAATT
The DNA here is from genome assembly GCA_038317875.1 of Lysobacterales bacterium. GTDB lineage: Bacteria > Pseudomonadota > Gammaproteobacteria > Xanthomonadales > SZUA-5 > JANNYA01. The sequence goes on along the minus strand of JBBQBR010000425.1, from coordinate 581 downwards.
CGCGCGGTCCCTGCGGCTTTCACTGCAGCGGCGACGCTCAACGCGCTCAGATCCAGCGTGTTCGCATTTAAGCGCTCCGCCAAGCGCGCAATGTCACTTGCGTCCGGTGTCGCTGTCGCCACGCCAATCACATACTTGCGTGCCCGTGGCGTGCGCGCTGGGATTTTAAACGGCTCGAACGTGGCAACGCCATCAGTCAGCACGATGCCCAAATCCGCCGCGTCGCTAAACGCGAGCGATTGCAGTGTCGTGCCGCCATCGTAGTCTATGGCTTTCAGCGCGGAAAAAAATTCAGCGCTTTTCCCGGATTTAAGCTGGAAGTTTTGCGCAGGCGCAGCAGTGTCACGAAATGCGATCAGCTGGATTTTAGCGTCACCAAAGCCCGTAAATAATGCGCGCAAAAACTGCTCTTCTTTTTGATGATCACGCTGCAAACCGCTGCGTGAAGCGTCCAGGTAAACCGCAATTGACTTTGGCATCGCGCCCCGCTCTGGCGCCCAGCTTGGCGCGTCTATTTGGGCAACTACATATTGAAACGAATCATTTGCCTCCGTCGCTGGCGTTGCATACACGCTTGCTAC
>JBBQBR010000424.1:0-3230 GCA_038317875.1 Lysobacterales bacterium | reverse complement strand
GCGTATGTCCACACCGCGCAATCGGCCGACGATCAAACTACCGGATAGCGAGCCTAATAAATAGCTCAATACCAGCGCCACGGCGAATAAAAAAAGACTAGCCATCAGTTTAAGCAGCGCTGAACGCCAAGAATCAAAGCGCCCGGCCCCGCATGCGCACCTATGCCGGTGCCGCCATCAACCAGATGATTTGCAGCGATCACATGGCGGCTGGTTGTTTGCACAGCCGCATGCAATTGCGACGCGGCCGCTTTTGCATCGCAGTGCCCGACAATTACTTTCAAGGCAGCGCCGGTCGCTATATGACGCAGCGCCCAGGCCGCAAAACGCTCGGGCACTGCATGCCTACCCCACAGCACGCCGCGCGGCACGATTTTTCCGGCAGCGTTTGAGGAGATAATCAAGCTCATCCGAAATACCCGCGTAATCGGCACCAGCCACTGCGGTAGACGGCCACCGCGCGCGCCAAAACTGGCGTCGGTGATTAGCGCAAAGGTCGTGGTGCGGCTGCGCATTTCCGTCGCGCGCTGAATAATTTGCGCCGCCGTCAAACCTTGTTGCGCCGCTTCAGCCGCGTCTAGGATCAATAGCCCCTCGCCAGCGGCGGCATTGAGCGTATCGAAAACTTGCGCTTTGCCACTGCCGCCGTGACGTGCGGCGGCGCAGGCGGCTTGATAGGTGCCGCTTAGAGTCGAGGAAATATTCAGGCACAAAATTTCCTTGTGCAAACTAGAAAGCTGATCAAACAAGCGCCGAAACTCACCGCTCGGCGGCTGGGAGGTTCGAACCGGGTTCGGATCGACGCGCAAACGCTGATAAAACTGCTCGGGGCTCAGCGTGATGCGGTCTATAAATTCGTCGTTGCCAAAATTTACCCGCACCGAAACGCAGTGTATAAAAAGCCGCTCGATTTCAGATATGGGCAAGTCAGCGGCGGTGTCGCACACGATGGCAACCGACGCACGGTTGCGTTTGGCGCGCACCTGCGCATGCATGTCTTCAGCCTTGCGCTGGCTGACTTTGGCAAAATCTGCCGCCAAATCGAACAACGCTGCCGGGTCATCGGTATGCGCATGCAAATGCGCGCGGTCAAGCCCACCGGCAAGCACCAAGGAATCATGCGGAAAACTGACCAGAGCAGCGCGCAGCGCGTCGGTTGCCACGTTTTCTAATAAACACTCACTGCAATACCGATATTGCCCAGCACAGGCGGCGATATCGTCAACGTCGTGATCGTGACTGTGTTGGTGGCTATGCTCTAACCGCCGCACTTCAAACGCGGCTGGCCCAGCAACTACAATCAGCGCGTCACGGCCATGTTCTACAAACTGCTGCACGCCCTCCAAGAAACTGACGAACCCGCTGCCACCCGCGTCCACTACCCCGTGCTCAGCCAGCACCGCTAGCTGGCTCGGCGTGCGTGCCAATGCACGTTTGGCGGCAGCGAGCCCACGACCAAAAAACGCGCTCAACTGCGTGCTGCTGACCATTTCCGACAAACCTTTTGCGAAGTCACTAATGACACTCAATACCGTGCCCTCGCGCGGTTTTGCTAACGCACGCCGTGCGCCGTGCGCGGCTAGCGTGACCGCTTGACTTAATGCCGCTAGACTAATTCGACTTTGCCCCTTGAGCGCTTCGGCTAGGCTGTAAAAGAATTGCGCCACGATCGCACCCGAATTGCCACGTGCGCCGTCCACCGCCGACATTGCCGCATTGCGTAACACCACATCGGCGCCCTGCCCGCGCGCGGCCGTCGCACTTTCAAGCACGGCGGCAAAGGTAAACGCCATATTGGTTCCAGTATCGCCATCAGCGACCGGGAACACATTAATCCGATTGAGCTCGTCACGCTTGGCGATTACGGCGCGGCTGCCCGCGATCAGGGCAGCGCGCAATAACGCACCGCCTAAATTTGGGCCGGGCTTCGTCGCTAGTCCCAACTTTGCCGTTAGGTTCAAATCACGTCCCAGACGTATTCGCCACGCGCAAGTGTCGCACCCGCAATCGCGTCAATTTGGCTGTCCTCATTATTTAGCATCGCGCGCAGGTTGCGCGCCATCCGCCGCTTCGCCTGTTTCGCAAAAACTTCGGCCAGCACCAACGTCGCTTCCGCTTTGGTGGGATCTTCTTTGGCGATGGTATCGGCACGTGAATGCACGCAAAGGCCCACAAAAAGGTCAATTGCAATATCGGCAATCCGCTTTTGCTGGTACTGAAAATCTGCGATCGATTTGCCATGCATACGCAATAGTGCATCGCCTGCTTTGGACAGCTCAAGTGTGTACTTGGCATAAATATCACTACCGGCCTTGAGCCGTGGGTGCAAATCGCGCAAAATTTTGTCGGCACCAATACCGGTAGCTTCTTTGAAGCGCTTTTCGGCATAGCCGCTGAGCACACCAAAACCCTTGATTGGGTTATTGAAAATATCGCCAACGGCAGATTTCAATTCGCTTAAAGAAGAACCGACGTCTTTAAGCCCACTCAACGCGATATATAAGCGCAAAATTTCATTAGTGCCTTCAAAAATACTCAAAATGCGGCAGTCTCGGGTAATTTGCTCGTACGGAAACTCCCGCATAAAGCCATTGCCTGCGGCAATCTGTAACGCTTCATGGGCGCAGCGCTGAATCGCATCGGAAGCAAACACTTTGCTGATCGCCGCTTCCACCGAGTAATCCTCGACGCCGGAATCAATGTAGTGCGCTACCATCCAAACCACCGATTCTGCAGCAAAGCAATCCAGCGTCATTTGCGCGATTTTTTCGCGAATTAGGCCAAACTCAGCGATTGGGCGGCCAAATTGTTTGCGATCTTGCGCCTGCGCGCTCGCTAATTTGATCAGGGTTTTCATGCCACCGACCGCACCACCGCCTAAACCGGTGCGGCCGTTGTTTAAGATGCTCATCGCGACTTTGAAACCCTTGCCTTCGGGCCCGAGCACGTTTTCTGGCGGCACGATTACATCGCTAAAAGCGACTGTCGTCGTGCTGGAGGCGCGTATGCCCATTTTATCTTCGTGCGGGCCATGGCTAACGCCCTTCCATGCGGCCTCGACGATGAACGCGGTCATTTTGCCATCGCCTTCTTCAGTTTTCGCAAAAACCGTAAAAACCTGGGCTATGCCACCATTCGTGATCCAGATTTTTTCACCCGTGAGCGTCCAACTGCCATCGGCGTTCTTTTTTGCCGTGGTTTTGATGCTGGCCGCGTCCGAGCCTGCGCCC
>JBBQBR010000423.1:0-3233 GCA_038317875.1 Lysobacterales bacterium | reverse complement strand
TTTGGGCTTAAGCCATACTCAGGCGGTGGCGCAAGCGCAGCTAGACGACGCGTTCTTGGTGAACTACTTTCAGTGGATTGGTCAGACTGTGGGTAAGACGACCCAGGCGGTCAATGTCGAAGTTGCAACACGGGTGGATGCCAACAATTCCGCGAAAGTCGGTGCCGTTGCTAATGCTGATGCAATTTTTATCAAGGGCGGTGACCAAGGCGACTATTACGATCAATGGAATAGTACGCTGCTAGAAACGCATATTCGTAGCGTCGTGCAAACCCGTTCCGGCGCCATTGGCGGCACCAGCGCTGGCGCAATGAGCCAGTCGCAATACAGTTTTAGCGGCGGCGCGGATCTAATATCTGCGGACGTGCTCAGCGATGCCAAAAGCGTGTTCCTAGATGATGTCAGTCAACCTGGCAGTTCCGGCATTCACACCGATTTTTTAGGTTTTGTTCCCGGTGTGTTGATCGAAACCCACTACACCCAGCGTGCGCGGATGGCGCGGCTGTTGGGCATTATGGCGCGCGCAGTCGAAGACTCCGGCAACCGCAGCATTGTAGGCATTGGCTTGGATCAAAAGACCGGGTTGTCGATCCAAAATGGTGTCGCAGAGGTGATTGGTGTCGGCGAAGTCGCGTTCTTCAAAGAATCCAGCGACACGCTGTTGCGCCGTGATGCCGGCCGACCCTTGTTTTACACCAACCTAACGCTGGACCGTTTGACCGCAGGCTGGAAGTATAGCTTGAGCTTACGCACGCCGATTACCAGCCCATTACCCAGCGGCGTCGCCGCCGTAACCTACGCTGGAGACAGTGCATCAAATACTGGAACTCTATACATCAGCGGCAGCGTTGAGGCCGATGCCAGCCGCTTTGATCGCCGCGCCAGCTATGCGCCCAGTGACTATGCCTTACCCCAGGGCACCGGTTCCCCCTACATTAAAGGCTCACTCGGCTTTACCGACGCGGGTAACACCACCAGCCGAGGCGCGAAACAGGAAACGCTATTCCGCGCGCTTTATGAGCTACCTAATCATATTGGCGTACTCGCCTTCAGTGGCGCTGCGATCACGCGCACCACAGCAACGCCCGATATCCTTGCATTGGGCGGCAGCTTAAGCACGCTTATCATTGATGCCAAAGCGTGCACTTTCAAAGGCTTGTCGCCCAGCATTTCAAGCTATGCCAGCAGCGGCGGCGCGCTGCGCGCAGCGGCGCTGACCAACTTGCGGGTGCATGTACTGGCCGAGTCCAGTGTCGCAAGTCGCGGCGTTTTATATAACACCCGCTTACACACGCTAGTCGGCGCACCGGATGGAAGTGGTGGCGGTGGCGGATCGGGCGGCAGCCAAAGCGAGCGCGAACCCAACGACACACGCAGCAGCGCGCATGACCTGAGCACCGCCGCTTTTCCGGTTAATTTGAGCGGCCAAATATCGAGCGCAACCGATATCGATCACTTTAAGCTGAGCTTGGCTTCCGGGCGGCAGTTAAATATTGATTTCAGCATGCCAGCGAATAAGGATTACGACCTTTACCTGCTATCTGCCAGCGGCATAGTCGAAGCGCGCTCGGTTCGGGTGGGTAACGGCGTGGCGGAGTCAATTCGTTTTACGAATACGTCCAGCGGCACCAATACCTATTACATCAAGCTAGTCGGTTATGCGGGCGCGAACAGCAGCGTGCTGTATGCGTTGAGTATCGCCAAGCCTTAATGAGGCTCAATGAGGCATAGCGAACTACTTTGGCGTTTAAATCCAGAAAACTCAGTTCGAGCGCCGTGATTTTTAAATCGCCATAGGACGTTCAACTTGATTTTTAGAATTACATGTTCGGTTTTGCTACCAGTCGACGTTTAAGCTAATAGTCGCCACTCATTTTTAACTGGGAAGCAAATTTTATGTACGCATCGGATCTGAAAACGCCTTTGGCCCGCCGGGCAATACTGAGTTACATATTTTTATGGGGCGCATCGAGCCTGTATTTGGCTCTGTGCGGCGCGGATTGGAGCTTTCCGATCATATCGTTCGTCATTTTTGGACTCATTTTGTCGAGCATCATTTGGTTCTTGACCCGCAAAAATGACGCGCCGATAATTGCCATACCGCAAGCCAAGCGCGAATCTTTAGGTTTATTGTGCTATCTGCTGGTTTATGCGGTGCTGTTTCTAGGGTGGGCGTTTGGGCCGATCAAGTCAGTTTTCGCACCTGGGCAAACGCAGGAAATATGGGTAGTTTCGATCAAGCTTTTGGTGCACGTCGTGTTACCCGCCGGGCTGATCTTACTAATCGGCGGGGAGATCCGCTCGCAATGGACGGCGGGAATAAAGCACAAGGGTTTTTGGTCCACGTTGGTCACTTTAAGTTTGCTGCTGATAGGCCTGTTAGCGCTGGTTAGCCCCTCGCTCAAGCAAATCAATGCGTTACATCTTTCGCCAATGCCAGCAGTACTATGGTTTTTCGGCGCGTGGGCCTGGGTCGCTATCGAGGCTGGGCTATGCGAAGAGTATTTGTTTCGCGCACTGTTGCAGACGCGCCTCAGCGCGTGGCTGCAATCGCCGGTGACCGCAATTGTGATTACCTCAATTGTTTTTGCACTGTGCCATTTGCCTGGGCTTTATCTGCGCGGCACGCCAGACACCGATGGCTATTCGACCAATCCATTGCAAGTCGCCGCATTCACGATTGCAACTCTGTCACCGTTGTCGATAGCACTTGGCGTGCTCTGGGCGCGCACCCGCAGTCTGCTGTTGGTGGTGTTGGTGCACGGTGCGATTAACGCCTTACCGTTTACCGCGGAGTTTGTGCGGATTTGGAGTTAAGAGGCGGACTGCTCAGAATCGTCAAATCTTCGTGCCAACCGCTTGAAACTCGAGCAACACCCAAAGCGGACGCAAGGTGCAAACGTCCGCGAAGCCTTAACGAGGCGAAGGCGAAGGCACCTATTCTGTCGCCTTCGTGCGCCCAGCAAATACTGCCAGCGCCGCAGCAGTGGAGGTTCCCAAGCCGATCAGTCGATGCTCTGATGGGAATCCCGCCGCATTGATCGCAACGACCTCGCCTTGAGCGTTCACGATTGGCCCACCACTCGTGCCACTCAGAACGATGTTGGTGTTTTCGTAGCTCATCGCGAGCCAGCCTTTTTCAACATCAATGACGCGCGCCGCGTAAGCGTACTTATTCACCGTGTCGCTGTCGCGAGACTTGTTTGCCGTGTCGCTGTCGCGAGACTTGTTTG
>JBBQBR010000422.1:0-3233 GCA_038317875.1 Lysobacterales bacterium | reverse complement strand
GGCGTAGATGGCTTTCGCTTTGATTTGGCGACGGTGTTAGCGCGTGATCACTGCGGTTTTAGTAGTCAAACCGGCTTCAATACCAACGCAGCATTTTTTACCGCCTTGCGCCAAGACCCGGTTTTGAGCACGCTGCGTCTGATTGCCGAGCCCTGGGACTGCGGCCCGCAGGGCTATCAACTGGGGCGCTTCCCAGGGCGCTTTGTCGAATGGAATGACCGCTTTCGCGATGCCATGCGCCGCTATTGGTTGGGCGATGCACTGCCAGTGCAAGTCCTTAGCCGAGGCGAGTTCGCGCGGCGTTTTTTTGGCTCTAGCGATTTTTTTCAGCATGCCGGAAAGCGCCCCAGCGCCAGCGTTAACTACATCAGTGCGCATGATGGCTACACCCTTAGAGACGTCGTGAGCTATTCGCATAAACACAATGACGCCAATGGCGAGCAAAACCGCGATGGCCGCAATGATGAGCTTTGCGCAAATTTCGGCGTCGAAGGCCGAAGTTCAGCGCCGGATATTGAGAACACGCGTACGCAAGTGCGCCACGCGCTTTTGGCATCGCTGATTTTGGCGCAGGGTACGCCGATGCTGCTGGCTGGGGATGAAATCGCCAATAGCCAGGGTGGCAATAACAACGCCTATTGCCAAGACAACGTAACGGGCTGGCTAGATTGGCAAAATGCCGATTTGCAGACCTTGCAAGTTGTGCAATCCCTAATCGCACTGCGCGCCGCGACGCCGCTGCTGCACTATCCGCACTGGTTCGCATCTGATGCGAAAGAACTAACAAGCGCACGCGTCATTTGGCACGCCCCGGATGGGCGTGAGATGGCACTGCACGATTGGCACGACACCACGGAATCGGCACTCGCCGCTGAGATGTTCGACGCCCACGCAGCGCATCCGAGTATTCGCATTTTGTTTAATCCTGAGCCGCAAGCAACCCGTTTTGCGCTTGGTGCCAGCGCTTGGCAGCTGCTGTTTGACAGTAGTGCTACTTTTGCCGTTTCGCCAAGAAGCGATCCAAACGTTGATGTGCACAGCCATGCGCTGTTAGCCCCGGCGCGCGCTTTGCTGGTGCTAGCGCGGACTGATGGCACATGAATTGTTTTCCAACCAAATCTAAAGAACCGTTCGCCCTGAGTCCGTCGAAGGGCAGAGCCGCGCAAATACTGACGCAGCCGCAGCTCTTTGTGCACCACCAAGCGTGCGGCTACAGGCTTCGACTTAGCTCAGCACGAACGGGTTTCTTTCAGCGCCACGCCAGGATTAGCAGCCGGATATCCATTATTAAGGAACACCCATGATCGACCTGCAGCTTCGCCGTGCCGGTGTGCTTTTGCACATCACCTCACTTCCTGGCCCTTATGGCATAGGTGATTTTGGCCCAGGCGCGTATCAATTTGTTGATTGGTTGCACAGCGCTGGACAAAAGCTTTGGCAATTGCTGCCGACCAATCCCATTGGGCCGGGCAATTCGCCTTATCAAAGCGTAAGCGCCTTTGCTGGCAGCCCGCTGATGGTTGCGCTGGAGCCGCTGCTAACTGCCGGCTGGCTTGCCTTGAGTGACCTGCCAGAGCCGGGTTTTAATAGCGATGCGGTCGAATTCGAAGTCGTGGTGCCCTGGCGATTGGCGCAATTACGTCGCGCCGCAGCGGGTTTTGCGCAGCTTGCCAGTGCGCCTGAACGCGCGGCATTTGATGCCTACATTCTGGCGCAACACAGTTGGCTAGACGATTACAGCCTGTTTATGGCGATAGAAGTTGCGCACGCCGGGAAAGCCTGGTGGCATTGGCCTGCAGCACTGCGTGATCGCGATCAGTCAGCACTAAATCAGGCCAGAGCCGAACACGCTGAGGAGATTCGCTTTTGGCAGTTTGTGCAATTGTGTTTCGATACGCAATTTTTGGCGTTGAAGGCCTATGCGAACGCGCACGACGTTGCCTTGATGGGGGATTTGCCAATTTTTATCGCGCATCACAGCAGCGACTGCTGGGCGCGCCCCGATTTATATGATTTGGATGCGCAGTTTCAACCCAATACGGTTGCCGGTTGCCCACCCGATATGATGGCGCCCACTGGGCAACGCTGGGGTAATCCGCTGTACCGTTGGGACCGTATGGCGGCAGAAAATTACCAATGGTGGAGCGCGCGTTTAAAGCGCGCCCTGACCCAGGCAGATGTGTTTCGTATCGATCACTTTCGCGGTTTCGCGGCATTTTACGAAATTCCAGCAAGCTGCCCGACTGCCGAAGAAGGTCGCTGGGTCGCCGGCCCTGGAAAGGCGCTATTTGATGCGATTAGCACTTCGCTCGGAAAATTGCCCATCGTTGCGGAAGATCTGGGCCTAATCACTCCAGATGTTGTTGAACTGCGTGACGCGTTAGAGTTTCCTGGAATGAAGATTTTGCTGTTCGCCTTTGGCACCGATGGCACAGACGAGTTTTTACCGCACAACTGGAGCCAAAATTTCGTCGCCTACACCGGCACGCACGACAATGAAACGGTACGCGGTTGGTGGCAGAACGCGCCCAAAAGAGAGCGCGATTATGCCGGAACCTATTTAGCCGCAGGCGAAGCCGACGCGCACTGGGCAATGATTCGCGCCTGCTGCAATTCGGTGGCGAATATCGCCGTGTGTCAATTCCAAGATGCGCTCGGTTTGGGCAACGCGCAGCGCATGAATATTCCTGGCACCGTCGGCGCACATAATTGGACGTGGCGCTTTCGCTGGGATCAAGTTAGCCCCGAGCCCGCGCGGGTTTTGGGTTTGATTACGGCGGCCTCAGGGCGCGGGCGGTTTGAGTTAATGGGGTGAACACAAGCAATTCGACTCAACCTTCAAGCCCTGGCAACTAGGAAAACGCCGAGCAAGCCCGGCGTTTTCATAACAAAAAGCCCGCTATTTCTTATTCAAACCCAGCTGCAAACACTGCATCAAGGGCCACTTCAGTCAGGGTGCCGCTCACCAAGGCATTGTTGACCGCATTGGCAATTCCTGCGCGGTTGGCGAATACATCGTCGATGAAGGCAACATCGCCGCCGGAAAGGGTATTGCTGCCTGCGTCGTAGGTAGCGCTGGAAATTTCCACCATGCGCTCTGGCGTTAGCTCATTATAGAAAGCTGCCGGGGTAATCGACTGCCCGCTGGCATTGAAGAACGCGCTGGTGCCGGTGTTGACATTGACACCCACAATTTTGAAGCTGGTTAGCACCACAATATCCCCGGCCGCGCC
>JBBQBR010000421.1:0-3234 GCA_038317875.1 Lysobacterales bacterium | reverse complement strand
TAACAATATACTCGTTGCAACGCCGATCCAGCTCATCGGTCGTGACACCCGGCACCACAAACGGTTCAATCATTTGCAGCACTTCGGCGGCAAGTTTGCCCGCCTCGCGCATGGCTTGAATTTGATCGCTGGTTTTAATTGAAATGGCCATCCTAGCGCCCCAGGAACTCTGGCTTACGTTTTTCCAGAAAAGCGCTGGTGCCTTCACGCATATCGGCGGTTGAACTCAACAAGCCAAAGGTTTGGGATTCATAATCCAAGCCTTGATCGAGCGGCATATCTTCGCCATAAATAATCGCATCCATAATACCGCGCATCGCCAGCGGTGCCGATAGCGCGAGTTGGCCGCAAAGTTTTTCGACTTCACCGATCAAATCAGCCGCTGGTACCACGCCGGAGACGATACCCAGCTGGTGCGCGCGCTCTGCGCTAATCGGTTTGCCGGTCAAGCAAAGCTCTAGCGCGGCGCTGCGTCCGACCAAACGCGGCAGCCTTTGGGTGCCACCGAAACCGGGAAGAATGCCCAAATTCACTTCTGGCTGACCAAACTTTGCGGTATCTGCTGCGATTCGTAGCGTGCATACCATCGCTAACTCCATGCCGCCACCAAAGCAAAAGCCATTCACTGCGGCGATGACAGGCTTGCCCAGTAGTTCAATTTCGCGAAACGTACGCTGGCCTGCGAGCGAAAAATCCCGGGCTGCGGCCGGTTCCACGCCTGCAAACTCGGTGATATCAGCGCCTGCAACAAAGCTTTTAGCACCGCTGCCGGTCAAAATTGCAGCGCGAATATTGGCATCGCTCTTGATTGCGGCGAAGGCGAGGCGTAGCTCTTCAATCGTGGCGCAGTTGAGCGCATTGAGCTTATCTGGGCGATTAATCGTGACGGTTGCGACTTTTGCCGCCGTGGTGACGATGATGTTGACATAAGTCATAGCTAGACACACTAGAAAACTGAGCCGGCGATTCTAACTCAAGTTCGCTATTTCAAGTTTGCTGGCGCAAGTTTCCTGGCGCAAGTTTTCTGGCGCAAGTTTCCTGGCGCAAGTTCAAGTGCGTGCTCGTTGGGTCAGCGCTTGCTGCAATCGTCGGAGCTGATGCTTGCATCAGCTCCGACTCACCTTGCGAAGTTTTATTTATTTAGCGTTTTCAATCGTGACTTCCACCCGGCGATTCAACTGGCGCCCGGCTGGAATTTCATTGCCAGCGACCGGCAGCGCTTCGCCTTTCCCATTGGCGGTGATACGGTCAGCTGACACGCCATGGCTGCTCAGATATTTGGACACGGTATTTGCGCGATTTTGCGAAAGCACCATGTTTGAGGCATCCGAGCCGACATTGTCGGTAAACCCTTCGATCAAAATGTGGCGATCCGGAGCGCTTGCCAGGGCATTTGCTAACTGGTCTAACTTCGCCGCACTGCCTGCCTTCAAATCCGCTTTTCCTGTGGAAAACAGCACGTCGCCCAGCGTGAGCTGTATGCCCCGATCCGTGGTTTTCGCTTGTAGATCCGCAAGTTGCGCCAGCAATGCTTCATTTTTGCGCATTGCAGCATCCGCAGCATCGAGCGCGGCGTTGGTTTCGCCTTTTGCGATCGTTGCCTCATTCATCGCTGCATCCGCTTCATTTTTGGCTATTTGCGCGTCAATGCGCGCCATATCAGTAGCACTCTTCGCGTTTTCCGCTTCTACGCGCGCCATTTCTGCTTCGCTGCGCGCGGTGCCGGCTGCCATTGCTTGTGCTTGAGCCTCAGATTTTGCGATGCTCGCTTCATTCATCGCGCTATTGGCTTGATTGCGCGCCGCATTCGCTTCGTTGGTGGCAGCAAGTGCTTCTAAGGTGGCAGCATCTGCTGCGCGCTTTGCGGCATCCGCTTCACGGGTGCGGGCATTCAGACGAATTTCGTTACTTTCCTGACTTAAAACTTTGCGGTGCTCAATCGCGTATTGCGCCTGTGCTAGCGATCGTGCGGTTTGCACTTTGCGATCTGCCAGATAAACGCGATGCGCACTTAAGACTTTGTCGCGTTCTGGCACTAGGGCGATTTGCACCGCTTTTTCGGCTTCTTGCATGGATATCGGTGATTGCGTTGCCAAATTGCGATCTGCCTGGAGCGCGACTAAGTCACCTTGAACACGCAGCGCATCTGGATTTCTGACCTGCTTGGAGCCGCACGCGGAAAGCGCTAGCACCAGTGAGGTAACCGCAGCAAAGCGCAGGCCACTCGCCAAACGTGTGGTGGCTTTCACCGAATTAAGATCATTGGTTTTCATTACATGCCTCCGGAAGTGCGCTGTAATTCTTCGCGCAAAGTGTCATTATTTTTTTGTAAATCCGCATTGACTGCTTGGGCGCGACCATCGCGCGCACGCGCTGAAGCAAATTCAGCGTCGCTTCGTGCTTCCTCAGCCAAACGGCGCGCGCGCATCACATCGCTTTCGCGCTGGCTTCTCTCAACTGCCATTCGTGCCGCTGCAATCTTGTCGCGCGCCGAGATAAGCTCCGTCGGGGCAAATTCCGAAGCCTGTTCTTTCTCAGCATTGGCAATGGCAATGTCGGCCGCTTGAAATGCATCGGTTGGCGCGCGCGAAACCGAAGCGCAGCCGACGCTTGTGAACAAACTAAAAGCCAAAAAACTAGCGCCCAGTGCCCTGCGCGCGTCGAAAATATGCGTCATTTTCATCCTCCTACTCCTGTTAGCTAATCAAACTGATTGCAGCGGACGTTTTGTCAAGCTGGTGCGCGGATGATGGCGGGACACCTTGAATGCTTCCGTCTGTTGTCACACATTGGCGCAGCAAGCCCGAGCGGCGGGTTAACTCAAGGCGCGTAGCTAAGTTTTTTCTCGAAAGGATCGTGTGCATAGGGACGCTATGGTGCTGGTGTCCAAAGCGTGTGTGTTCTAATCAAAGCGTGTCTGTTCTAATAAGGTATCAGCGTCTGCCGACGTGTTTTTATGACCTTGCAGTCACTAAGCGCGTTGCCGTACAGATGTTTTGCGCGCGCTTATTTATCTTTGCGCTTCCGACATCAAAACCTGATGCGGTATCAACATCAAATAAGATAAGGAAAACCTATGCATAACCAAAACCACACTGCGAAAGAACTCGCCAGTGGCATCTCCAATGAATTTAAGAGCTTCCTAAGTGACGTTGAAGACTTGATCAAGCAAACCACCACACTGACCGGTGAAGATTTGTCGCGTGCTAAAGCTAAGCTAAGCGCGCGCATTGG
>JBBQBR010000420.1:0-3234 GCA_038317875.1 Lysobacterales bacterium | reverse complement strand
CCCGCAGCGCGCGCGCTGATTATTCGTGACGGCGTGCAGGCGTTGGCGCAAGAGCTCGGCGGCCATGCTGAAATTCGTGCGAGTTTGCTGGATGAAGTCGTCAATCTGACCGAATGGCCGGTGCCAATTTTGTGCGCAATTCCGCCCGAATTTATGCGCCTGCCCGCAGCCACGATTGTCACCACCATTGAAGTGCATCAGCGCTACTTTCCGATTTATGGTGCTGACAACGCCTTACTTCCGGCGTTTATCGGTGTCGCAAACATAGAAAGCTTAGATCCGCGCGAAATTCGCAAAGGCTATGAACGCGTGGTTCGACCGCGGCTTGCAGATGCCGACTTTTTCTATCAGCAAGATCTAAAAACACCGCTCGCCGAGCTGCAAGTTGCGCTTAAAGCAGTGACTTTCCAAGCCAAGCTCGGCAGCGTTTGGGATAAATCCGTGCGTGTGGCGGCGCTGGCGCGTCAGTTGGCTCCCGCTTTCGCGCTGTCACCGGACATCGCCGAACGCGCAGCTCTGTTGGCCAAATGCGATCTGTTGAGCCGCATGGTCGGCGAATTCCCCGAATTGCAGGGCGAAATGGGTAAAACCTATGCCTTGGCACAAGGTGAAACGAGTGAAGTCGCAGCCAGCTTGGATGAAGTCTATTGCCCACGCGCAAGCGGTGCACCGATTGCGCCCAGCGCGCTTGGAAAGTGTTTGGCAGTAGCAGAACGCTTAGACACCCTGGCCGGTATTTTTGCCGCAGGCCTAAAGCCCACCGGCAATAAAGACGCCTTTGCGCTACGTCGCGCCGCACTCGGCTTAGCGCGCACGCTAATCGAAGGTGAGGTTCAACTCAATCTGGTGCAGGCGATTCAATTTGCCGTCGCACAGCTGCCTGCAAGCGTGGCCGCAAAGCCAGAATTGACCGACGAGCTTTACGCTTTTGTAGTGGAACGCTTGCGCGCCTACTATCAAGAACGCGGTATTGAGTCGCTATTGATTGATGCCGTCGTCGAGCGCAAGCCCGTCGATTTGCTCGATTTTGATCTGCGCCTACGCGCCTGCCAAGCGTTCCGCGCGCTGCCCGAAAGCGCTGCGCTGGTGGCGGCAAACAAGCGCATCCGCAATATTTTGCGCAAGCTTGATGGCACCGAGGCAAACAGCCTGCTCAACCGCGCAATCGAGCCCAATCTATTCGAAAACGATGCCGAACGCGCACTTAACCACGCCGTCGAGCTTGCCAGCCAGGATAGCGCGCCATTGGTGGATGCCCAACGCTACGTTGAAGCATTGACGCGCCTAGCCGAACTGCGCGCGCCGATCGATCAATATTTTGATGCGGTAATGGTGATGGATGAACGGCCCGATGTCCGTCGAAACCGCCTTGCCAGCCTAAAACGCCTGTCGGAGTTGTTTTTGAATGTGGCGGATGTTTCGGTGTTGGGTTAGACGCTTTTCGGAAATTCGTTCAAAAGGGCACGCATTCGCCATCCGACGATATGCTGCGTTCCTTCAGAACGCAGGAATTATCGGCGTCTGATACCCAGGGTTTCACCCTGGGCTGGTATGTGGTGCCCCTTTGGGGCACGGGGAATTCCGCGCTCATGCCTCCACCTCCTCCGGGGCTGGGAAACCAGGACGTTGCCCTTCGCTAATATGCGGTTGCGCCGACGACGCTAACCCGCCTTACCTAAGCCACCGCCTTAACCGCACTCGGCTTTTGCCATTCCACCATCAGCTGATCCCAGCGCACTTTTGCGCTGGCGTAATGCGCTTCTTTAACGTGGCCGTAGCCGCGAATCAGCTCGGGAATTTTGGCAATTTCCACCGCTAACGCGTGGTTGCCGGAGTTTAAGCGGCCCAACAAACCATCAATGCAGTTTCTGTAGTCAACAATCAGCTGGCGCTCCATTTTGCGTTCGGCGGTTTTGCCAAACACGTCCAAACTGCCGCCGCGTAAGTGTTTGAGCTTCACCAGTTGCTTGAAGGCTTTAAACGTCCAGGCACCAAATTCTTGTTTCTTCAAATGCCCGGTCACCGGATCTTTTTTGGAAATCAGCGGCGGTGCGAGATTGAATTTCATGGTGAAATCACCATCAAAGGTTTCATTGACTTGCTTTTCGAAATCACCGGAGGTGTAGAGCCGGGCGACTTCGTATTCGTCTTTGTAGGCCATGACTTTGGCGAAATAGCGCGCCACTGCGGCGGTCAGGTCGGTTTTGCCGGGTGTTGCTTTGCTTTCGGCGGCGCGCACTTGCTCGACGAACTCCCGATAGCTGCGCGCATAGCTGGCGTCTTGATATTCCGTCAGCAGCCGTTCCCGGTGCGTAATCAAATCGTCAACGGTTTTAGTCACCGGCGCTTTCGCGAACATCAGCGCGGTGGCGGAATCAAAGGCGCTGGCGCTGATTGGCCGCACCGTATCCACCAGCAGCCCGCTGGCTTTCAGCACGACTTGCATATTGGTCGCACCCATGCGGCCCCAGTTGAAGGCGAGCTTATTCATGGCAATCGCGGCGTCGTTCAACTCAATGGCGCGCATCAAGGACTCAAGACTTAGCGGCACGAATCCTTTTTGCCAGGCATAGCCCAGCACAAACAAATTCGTGGCAATGGAATCCCCCAACAGCGCGGTGGCGATATCGGTGGCGTTGAGCACGTCTAAATTCTTATGCCCAAGCGCCAACCCGATGGAGTCCAGCATTTTCGCCAGTGGAAACTGCATATCCGGGTTGCGGGTAAAGGTGCCCGGCATAAATTCATACGAGTTGATCACCGCAAAGGTGCGGTCTTCACGAATTTTGCTCAGTGCCCAGTAGTCATTGACCACAACCACATCGCAACCAATCACCAAATCAGCCTCACCGGCGGCAATACGCACCGCGTGAATATCTTGCGGCGTCTTCGCAATGCGCACATGGCAGGTCACCGCCCCGCCTTTTTGCGCCAAGCCGGTTTGATCCAGCACGGTCGTGCCTTTGCCTTCCAGGTGTGCGGCCATGCCGATCAGCGCGCCAATCGTTACCACGCCGGTGCCGCCGACGCCGGTGATTAAAATGTTCCAAGGCTCGCTTAAATCGGTGTGGAAGGTTGGGTAAGTCAAATCGGCGAAGCCGGGATCTGCGCCGGAGCCACGACGCTTTTTTAAACCTCCGTCGTAAATCGTCACGAAACTGGGGCAGAAGCCTTTCACGCAGGAATAGTCTTTATTGCATGAGCTTTGATCAATCGCGCGTTTGCGACCGAGTT
>JBBQBR010000419.1:0-3243 GCA_038317875.1 Lysobacterales bacterium | reverse complement strand
TGCGCACACCGGTGGCGCGTTAACCGGCTACGGCTATTTCTTGAAAGACCAAAATGTAGCGGCGGCATCAACCCGCACCTTGGGTTTGCGCTGGGTGGGTAACCACGCACCGGATCCTCAGGGCTCCGGTTTCGGCTGGGGCTGGACTTTGGAATTCGCACAGCAAAGCGACTATGCGAATAATTCTGCGAATTTCAGCCACAATTACGTTTTGGCAGAGCCTACCTTAAGTTATTCCGGCATTACCTGGCGGCTTGGCTACGAACGTTTAGGCGGCAACGGTCGACACGCGTTGCAAACGCCACTGGCAACATTGCACGCGTTTAATGGTTGGGCCGACAAGTTTCTAGTCACCCCAAATGATGGTTTGGAAGATCGCTACGTCGGGGCCGGTGCAAAATTCGGCAGCGGCGCTTGGCAAGATCAATTGAACTGGGCGCTTGCCTATCACGATTTTGGTGCAGATCAAGGATCACGCGACTTCGGCAGCGAATGGGACGCCTCAGTAGGCGCAGCCTTGGGACACGGTTGGTCAGGCATGGTGAAATTGGCAGATTTTCGCAGCGATGGCTATGCCCGCGATACGCAAAAAATTTGGTTTCAATTGGAATGGGTGCACTAGACCGAAGTTCAATTCCCGCCGTTTCAATTAGCTGTTAAATGCCGAGCAGCACCTTGATTGTGCTGGCGTGCATCACGCCGCTTCTAAGCAACGTTACTAAATGCTGCTCTGCCAATGCTCGTGATCGCTTTGTGTTCCTGCGTCATTGCACGCAATGGCACACGTTCGCCAGACCGACAAAGTTTCCTTAACTGCGTGACATCACAAAGATCGATTTGCCGCCCGGAAACTTGAATTAGCGTTAGCTTTTGCATCGCTGAAAGCGTACGGCTGACGGTTTCAATGGTAAGTCCTAGAAAGCTGGCTAGCTCTTGTCTGGACATACGCAGCACGAACGTTTTGCTTGAATAGCCCGCAGCACCATAGCGATTGGCGGTATTGAGTAAAAATTGCGCCACGCGTGCTTGCGCGCTTTGGCTACCTAAGGCCCATAAATGATCTTGTTCGCGCACCAACGCTTGCGCCATGCAGCGATACATCAACTGTTCGATGCCTTGATACTGTTTGGAAAGTGCCGCAAGCCGCGTTAGGTTAAGCACTATCACCTCACTGTCTTCCAAAGCATAAGCGCTGGCCCGATAGTGCCCATCACCAAAGGCTTCAAGACCGATAATGTCGCCCAACATTGGGAAGCTAATAACCTGTTCCATACCTTCGGCGTCTAGCGCAACGACTTTGAACACGCCCGTGCGGATTACATAGATCGCATTCGCAGTGCAGGTGTCGGTAATCAAGCATTGGCCAGCACGTACACGCTTTCTGGGCAGGTTCTGTTGCGCACATTTTGGGTCGCCGCGCCAATCAATGTTGAGCATCGCGAATACCGCAGATAGCGCAATTTCGCCCCCTTCATTTAGCGAATGAATGTTTGACACTTGTGCAGTACGCGAACGGCCGCCGTTACCAATTGCGTGGGCTGGCGAGTTGGCAATTTGAGTAATATCTTGGAATGCGTGCATATCGAGCTACCTGATTGGCGTGGAGAGAGCGTGCGCTGAACGGATCCTTCAATCCATCAGCAGATGCTGATTTGGCGTATGGGATATTGCTGGCCTAGACTAGGACAATTCCTACCGCGTGCCCTTCATGAGACGCCTGACCGCCCTGGCTTTGCACCAGGGCAGCGTTTGCAGTTTTGTATTCGACGAATTAATTCTTCGATTTTGTAATCTTTGAGCCTTCCAGCGACAAATCGCCAATCAAGCCTTTTTCCCCAAACGCAAATGCAAGAATGGGCTTGTCTTCAGTCAGGCTGTCATAATCGCCATTGACTGATTCCCTGACGATGGTAATGCCTGCATCAGCGCCGATCGCCCAGTTTTCGCTCTGGGTGAATTTCTTCAGCGATGCGGGTGTCATAAACATCAAAATTTCGCTGTGCTGCGCTACACCTAAGGTAAGGCCAACCGAGGCTGCGCTGATGCGGTAATAGTGCACAGTTCTGCCGCCAACTTGCAATGCGCCCTCGCCATATTGTGCTGCGACGCCAACGCCAGCTTTGGTAATGCGCGGGAAGATGAGTACGCCGGACGCTTTGTTGATGAGTGCGGCATTGGCCGGTTTGAGCGCGCGAAATTCGCTGATCGTTGCGGTGACACGCTTATTAAGCTCGGCGCGGTTGGCTGCAAGGGAATCAGGCGCGTTTGCAACGCCAAAAACCACGACAAATGCAGCGGCTAAATTTCTGAAAGATTGTGCGTACATGTAAAGCTCCTAATTTGATGCAGAGATCGCAGCTGCGGATAACTTGCATTGCGGAATATTTGCTTAATGTGGCTAACGTGCCATTGTTGAGCAAAACCAACGCGAAGCTAACAGAAGCCAATAACTTTCTCTGTGGGCTAACACACCTCTGATTTTGGTTTGTGGCGGCGCTGGTTAAGGCCAGTTGCACGTTCTTATAAGCGAGCTAGCGCACCGATTGTTTTAGCACTTTTAGGCTAAAATTCGGTTCCGCACGCTAGCTCCTGGCATGCCCCAGCCCAGAACCCATTTCATGGCCGAAGTTGAAGACATTCCCGGTCAAGCAGCACTGCGCTTGACCGGGCGCTGGACATTACCTGAGCTGACCAAGCTAGCGCCGCCGCACGGTATGGCGCAGCGCGTGGACGGCAGTGCCCTGGAAACGATGGACAGCGCCGGGGCACTGTTGTTGCTAACCCGCTACGCGCGCGCCGAACAAGTCGAGTTCCAGAATTTCAAGCCGGAAGCTCAGGCGCTGCTGGAGCTGGTGCAAAGCCACATATTGGCGCCGACAACGCCTGTGCCGAATGTTCCCGCGTGGCGTCAATTGCTGGAGCGTATTGGCGGCGCAACCATAACTGCCTATCGCGAGGCTTTGGGATTGGTTGCATTCACGGGGCAATTACTCGAAACATTGTTTTGGATTCTAATTCGTAAGCGCAGGCTGCGTATGACTGCAACGGTATTTCATCTGGAGCAGGCCGGGTTGGATGCACTGCCGATTGTTGCGCTGCTTTCCTTTATGGTCGGCTCAGTGATTGCCTTTCTGGGTGCCAACCTGCTGGCTGACTTCGGCGCCGCAGTGCTGACTGTTGAGCTGGTGGCGTTTTCATTTCTGCGCGAATTCGGCGTGCTGCTGGCGGCAATCCTGCTGGCTG
>JBBQBR010000418.1:0-3245 GCA_038317875.1 Lysobacterales bacterium | reverse complement strand
GCCAGCGCGCAAAGCAAGCTTTGCCGACACCCAGGCAGCCAGTGGCAAATCACTGCTGGCGGCGAATTTTGCTGCGTCATCAAACCGACCGGCTCGATACAGTGCTGCAGCTAAGCGATCACCGCCGTCTAATTTGCCGTCCGCTATTTGATCATTTGCGGCGCTGGCCAAAATCGCGTTCAGCAAACTGGGCGCAATCTTTGCATTGTCCATACCGCCCATTAGATCCGGGTTTTTATAATCGCTACCGCTGGAAAAAGCCTCGGTTTGCGCATCGTCCAGCGCTTCAAAGCCGCGCGAAAACGCATAGCTGGTCATTAATTTGCGCACCAAAGCATCGCCCAAACCTGCTTCTAGCGCCTCAGGATGCGCATTCAGCCAACGCGCAACGATCAGCAGTGATGCGTTACCCGATGCAGATCCATATGCCGATTGCTGCGCATACAGCTCAACCGCGCGCGGTAGCAGCTGCGCAATATCTGCATTCGCGTCATTGGTTATTGGACGCCAACTTAGCTGCGCTTGTGCGCCTAAACTAGCAACCGCTAGCCCCAATGGATCAGCGGCACCGGCTGCCGCCAGCGCGCGGGCGTTTTCGAAATGCTCAGCCGCTTCGGCATCATCTTCGCCGGCTGCTAGCGCCGTGCGCGCCAGCATAAATTCTGCCCACACAGAGCGCGACGCTCCAGCATCGCCCAAGGCCAAAATCGCCTCAAACTCGGCCTTTGCCGCCGCCAGATCGCCCGCACGAAAGGCCGCAGCGCCCGCAATATAGTGTTGATGTGCGGCGGGCAATTCACCGGCCAGCGCGGTTGCCTCAGCCGCCGAAGGCGCGCTGCGTGCACGCTTCCATGCGGCAATTTGGCTGGGCGTGTAGTCGCTCGTTTCCGCCTGCTGTTGCGCTTCGGTGACCGGAGTTTCGGCACTACTTTCAAACCACGCGCTGCCTAAATCAAGCTCAGGCGTCAGTTTCGCCGCAGGTTTAGCCAGCAGTTTTGACGCTTTAAATTCAAATAGTCCAGAGGGCATGCCCTGCAGCGTTTGCGTGCGATTGCTCAATAGCTCCAGCGGAAAATTCGGGCCGCATGCCAAAGCCTGATTAATGCCGCTAGTAAACAGGCAAGTGCTGATCGCGAACCAAAGAATTTTAGGGCTTAAATGCATGTTCGACATAACGTTCCAACGGAAAGGGCGTGCGTAAGGGGCGGTGATCCAGATGCGCCTGCAGTCGGCGCTAAAGTTCAAGCTTTTTTGACGAAGCAAGTCTTCAGGGTAATGCTGGAGCCGTCCACTTTGCAGTCGATTTCCTCGACGTCTTCAGTCAGACGAATTTTTTTAATGGTAACGCCCTGTTTCAGCACCATCGAGGAACCTTTCACTTTTAGATCTTTGATCGTTTTAATCGTGTCGCCATCGGTCAGGATATTGCCAAAGGCGTCTTTTGTTACATCGCTCATGGGTCAGTCTGCGGTCAAATTTTAGGCGAAAACATTATCATAATTCACTAATTGAATCGCTCGAAATTGAGCTGTGTCAGCACGCCTTGCCAACTGAAACTGCCTATACTTAAGTTTCTCTTTTTGACTGTGCCCTCATGAAAAATGTAAAGCAGCTTTCTGGAGCACCCGCATTTCCGGTTGTGTCACTTTTTTCGGGTGCCATGGGTTTAGATTTGGGCCTTGCCGCCGCCGGGCTGCATGTCAGCGTTTCGCAAGATTCTGACAAATGGTGCGTCCAAACTGCTTTGACCAATGACCACAACAGCGTTCTTGGCGATATTCGCGGGCTAATTGAAGCTGACCCTGCATGCGGCTTTTTGCTCAATCCGGCCAAATTAGACATAGGCGACGTATTCGCAGTTGTAGGAGGGCCGCCGTGTCAGTCGTTTTCTACCGCCGGAAAACGCTTAGGCACGGACGATGCGCGCGGAACATTGTACGAGCAGTTTATTCATGTCGTACGCACCACTAAGCCGCGTTTTTTCGTGATGGAAAATGTGAAAGGCCTCGCCTCAATGCCTGCACCTGACGGTTATACCGGAACGTTGCTTTCGGTAATCATTGAGAAATTTAGAGGGCTTGGTTACCACACTGTTTTTGGCGTTCTTGACGCCGTACATTTTGGTGCGCCACAGTTTCGCGAGCGCCTAATAATCATCGGCAGTCGTGACAGCGAGGCCATTTTTTTGCCCTCCGCGACCCACTTCCATATGCATCAAAATCCTGAAATGCGTTGGCGGACGTTGGGCAGCGCAATATTTGATTTGATGGAAAATCCAGGCATTTGCGCAAAATTCTCGCCGAACATATTAAAGTATCTCAGCATGGTTCCCGAAGGTGGCAACTGGCGATCATTGCCTCAGCATTGCGTTGAAGCGGCGATGGGTGGCGCATTTGAATCAGGCGGTGGCAAAGTGGGGTTCTTTCGCAGGCTTGCTTTTTGGGAACCTTCGCCGACATTGGTCACCAGCCCAATTCAAAAAGCCACTCTGCTGTGCCATCCGCGCGACACACGTCCTTTGTCAGTGAAAGAGTACGCGCGCATTCAAGGCTTTCCCGATGATTGGCGCTTTGTCGGAAGCGCAGCCGAGGCCTATCGCCAAATAGGCAATGCAGTACCGGTTCCGCTAGGGCGTGCGCTAGGTCAGATGCTGATGTCTGTAGCCCTCGGGGATTCGGAAGTGCGGGTAAAGCGAATGCGCGGAACCTCCGTGCATAACAATATGAGACAAATGTCGTTGGGTTTGACGAATAGGGCGATGTGATGATTGATTCGAGTGCACTCGACACAAAGATTGAACAGTTATTGGGGACTCTGTACCTGCGTCGTTTTGTTCAGCTTCGTTCGCTGACGCTAACTAAGCTATTGAACAAGAATCCTTATCTATATCGAGCGGTGGGTATTCAGCGCCCAGATCATCTTTTGGACGGATTATTGACCGCGCGCATTTCTAGTTCAGACGAAACCATTTTTGGCAACGAATTTTTTGAGCCATTGGCGCTTTGGGCTGCGCAAAACGCCAAAATTGAAGGCCGCCATGCCTCAGTAGGTGCTGGAGCCGGGCAAGATATCTCGATTGAGTCGGCCACTGAGTACTTCGCAATTTCGGTGAAGTCAGGCAAAAATATCTTCAACTCGCAAAGCGACAAAGGTCAAAAAGCTGAGTTTGAGCAGCTAGAAGCTCGGATGAAGAAGCTCAAGAAAGCGTTTCATAAAGTTGTTGGATTTGGCTATGGGCGTCAAGC
>JBBQBR010000417.1:0-3247 GCA_038317875.1 Lysobacterales bacterium | reverse complement strand
GCGGTCCAGCCGGTCCACCTGTCCCGGATCGGCACGATCGATGCGGTCGAGCAGGCGAAGGGCGAGCTGATCGAAGCGTTGCCTAGGTTGATACAATTTCGGGCGTCTCATTTCAACTTCTGAAGCTGACGCCGAAGCGATAGTCATGGCATCGAGCGTGGAATCCGACACGTTGACGTCTGGAACTGGGGATTCGGGCTTGAATGTGTCAGGCATTAAAACACTTCTTGTAGAGAGCTTTTCCTAAGCTTACATTTTACCTGGCTTTAGCGGGACTGGAACTTTGACAACTTGGGTAAAAACTATGCAATTGAAACGACTGATTTGCACGCGCTGTCAGCGTGCTCAATCCGGATGTATTTGCCAATGGATACACCCGACCGCATGTGCCACAGAAGTTTTAATTTTGCAGCACCCAATGGAAGTCGACCAAGTTAAAGGCAGCGCAAGCTTGTTGAGCTTGAGCCTAGTAAACAGCCGGATCGAAGTCGGCGAGACATTCGCATCGACGCGTTTGCAAGCGCTGTTGACCGACCCTTGGTCAGCGACAATTTCTACGCAATTCAAGGTGCAGGCGATTTTGCTATATCCCGAACCGCCGCCCGACACCACCTGCGCGACTCAGACTAAGCTTTTGCCCGAACAATTAGCCGAACCGGCGCAATTGCGTCTAGTTGTTATTGACGCCACTTGGCGCAAAAGCCGAAAAATGCTGTATTTGAACCCCTTATTACAAGGCTTGCTGCGCCTGCGTCTGGATGCTGTGCCGATATCAAAATACTCGATTCGCAAAGCGCATCGGCCGGATCAGCTTTCGACATTTGAAGCGACTTGTGCCGCGTTGATGCAATTGGAAGGCTGCGTCGATAGATTCGCGCCGCTGTTAGCTGGGTTTGAAGGCTTCGTGCAACAGCAAGTTCAGGCCAAATCTTCGGCGATGGATCACGTTTAGCGCCATCAATAAAACGGCTACTTGCGAAATTTACCGCGCCCTTCGCCACTGCGCAAACCAGATTCCGCTGAGATTTTATCGGCCTCTGGCGCCATTTCACTTTGCTCCGCAAGTACCGCGCGATTTCTTCCCGCTTGTTTGGCTTGATAGAGCGCGGCATCCGCACATTGAATCGCGTGTTCAAAGCGGTTTGCCTGCTCTGCACTAAGCAGTTGCTTCGAGTCTTTTATTGGCTGATGTAAAAAACACGCGGCACCTATCGATGTCGTGACGTTCAATTTTTGTGTCGCTAAATCAAAAGCTTGCGCGGAAATCTGTTTCAAAATTGTTTCGATCAACGCCTGCTGATCTAGCACCGATCCGGCGACCGCTAGAATCATAAATTCCTCACCACCCATGCGAAATACCGGCGCCCCGCTTTGTTGCAGGCGCAAAGCGAACTGCACCAGCACCGCATCGCCCCCGGCATGTCCAAACTCATCATTTATTTTTTTGAAATAATCAATATCAAGCAAGATAATCAACAGGTCTTTGCGTTGCGGCGCATGCAAATAGCGTTCGTAAAAGCATCGGCGGTTATAGCAGCCGGTCAACGGGTCAGTCAGCGCTAACTTTTCAAGTTGGACATTCGCATCTGCCAATTCTTGCGTACGGCTGCGCACCTGTGATTCCAGCGTTTGCGCCCGCTTAAGCGCTTTACGTTTGAGCGCATCGGAGCGCAGTCTGCCAAGAACGGTGCCTGCGTAGATCAACGCCGTGGCCACAACGAAAATGAGCCAAGGATTGAGCCATAAAGGAAGGGCAACCGAAAACGCCACTTCAATTGGCCCATACGGGCGATCCAATGCATCTTTGGCCCAAACTTTGAACACATATTGGCCACCCGGCAAGCGCGCAAAATTACGCGCAGCATCACTCGTCCAATCGCTAGGCTGCAGTTCAAGCCCAAGCAGCTGCGTGCGGTAGCGAATTTTTGATTCACGCGAATAGGAAAGCAGCCGATAGCCGGCGCGCAGCTCCGTGCCATTAGGCAGTACTTCACCCGGCACTATTTTATCTGCCGAATTCGTGCCTTTTGCGGCGCGCAACGATGTGAAAATCAAGCGCGCATTCGCCAAGGGCTTGGCCGGGGTTTTGGGGTCAAATATTACTGCACCAGCGACGTTTGACGCCCAAATTCGCCCATCGTGGTCCAACATCACACCGCGATTGAATTCTAAATCCGGCAAGCCGTCCACCAGCCCAAAACGTTCGATTTCAAGGCTTTCTAAGCCATTTTTTCGGGTGCTGGCAGCGTCCGCCTTATGGTCTAGCGCATTCAACTCGGCAACATGAAGCCTCTTGGCGCCGTTATAGCCAAAGGCGTATAGGTCACCGCTGGCATCAAATTTAACTTCATACACCCAAATGAACCCAAGCGCGGCAGCATCGACCTGATTGCACTCGATTTTGCTCATAGCGCCAGCGCCCTCGAATCGCAGCCGCGTAATACCCCCGCGCCCGCCCACCCAAAGCTCAACCGGTTCGCCTGCCTTAGTGGCTGCTAAGGCCATCGAGTAAGTTGATGGATGCGCTAAACAAGGCGGTTTAATCCATTCGACACTGCCATCGCCCTTGAACCAAGCTAAGCCTTGGTTTCCAGCGGCAAACATTGAACCACCGGCGAGCGCATCGACATAGCGCAAATTGAACGCTCCAGCGCTGCCTTTTACGGTGCTAATTTTATCGTCAACGATGGTTGCCAAACCTGACGGCAGGGCCAGCCAGAGCGCACCAGTCTTGCCATGTCGTTGTATATCTAACACGATAAATCCTGGCAGGTTCGCGTTGTCTGGGGAAAATTTATTGAGCGCTTTACCTTCCCAGCTGAACACGCCAACATCACTTGCCAGCCAGACCCCGCCGCCCTTTCTAGGAGCGATGTCGTAAATCGGGCGACTCGCTATTGATGCGGGCAAAAACGAGCGCCAACGGCCATTTTCCAGGCGCACCGCTCCCGAAATTGTGCCCAGCCAGTAGCTTTCAAAGCCGTCAGGAAAGCGCGCTTTTCCCATGCCAATTACCGAGCGATGCGGTAAACCGTGGCGTTCGGTGTAGGCGACCCAACCGCCTGGATCAGCGCGCGCGATGCCGCTGCTTGCCGTGCCGATCCAAATGGGGCCGCCGCCCGGTAATTGCAGCAGGCTTGTTAATTGATTTTCCGGCAATCCTTGCGCTACGGTAAGGGCGCTCCATTGATCTTTCTCGTCAATTTGAATTAAGCCACCGCCCAACGTGGCTACCAGCAGTGTGGGC
>JBBQBR010000416.1:0-3265 GCA_038317875.1 Lysobacterales bacterium | reverse complement strand
GAAATTATTGCGCCTGCGAACTTAAACGCTCCGGGTCAAATCGTGATTTCGGGCCATGCAAGTGCGTTGGATCGCACTTTGAAATTACTGGCAGAGCGCGGCGTGCGTAAAGCGATTCGATTGCCGGTCAGTGTGCCCTCGCACTGCGCACTGATGCGGGATGCGGCGGTTGAACTTGGCAATGCTTTGAATGCAATTGAAATCCGGATGCCAAAAATTACGCTCCTTCACAATGTTAGTGCTGGTGTATGCAGCACGCCGGACGCGATCCGGGCGGCACTGATTGCCCAGCTTTATTCGCGCGTGCGTTGGATTGAATCGGTGCAGGGCTTAGTCACGCTTGGCGCAACGCGCGTTTTGGAATGCGGCCCTGGCAAAGCGCTGAGCGGCATGATTAAACGTATTGCACCAGAGCTTAGCTGTGCTGGCTTGGCTAATGCAGACGAATTTAATGCTGCGCTTTTGATTACAGAAGCGTGAATAAATAACTCATCGTACGCCCAAACAAAAACCTATAAAGCCACGGAATAAATATGAATCTAGACGGAAAAACCGCACTCGTCACCGGCGCATCGCGCGGTATCGGTGCCGCCATTGCCAGTGCTTTGATTGCACGCGGGGCGTTTGTGGTCGGCACAGCAACCAGCGAATCGGGTGCAGCGGCGATCACTGCAACACTCGGCGTGAATGGCATCGGCAAAGTTTTGCGCGTTGAAGATGCAGCGAATTGTGAGGCTGTGGTGGCCAGTATCGAAGCTGAACACGGCGGCTTGGCAATTTTAGTCAACAACGCCGGCATCACGCGCGACGGCTTGCTAATGCGCATGAAGGAAGAGGATTTTTTTGACGTCATCAACACCAATCTGGGCTCGGTGTTTCGATTGAGTAAATTGGCGATCAAAGGCATGCTGAAGCGACGAGCAGGTCGAATTATTTCAATTGCGTCAGTGGTTGGGGTAATGGGCAATGGCGGACAAAGCAACTATGCGGCTGCGAAGGCGGGCATGATTGGCTTTAGCAAGTCCTTGGCTAAGGAAATCGGCAGTCGCGGTATTACGGTCAATGTCGTCGCACCCGGGTTTATCGATACCGATATGACTGCCGCAATGACTGCGGAGGCAAAAGAGGCACTAACGAAACAAATCGCGCTGGGCCGTTTGGGTGCCGCCAGTGACATCGCTAACGCAGTGGCATTTCTAGCGGGTGACGAGGCCAGCTATATCACCGGCGAAACGCTGCATGTGAATGGCGGGATGCACATGGTTTAAGCAAAACAATCATGTTGACCATAATCTTTAGTTTGATGCTGCTGGGCGGCATGGGTTTTTTGCTTTTCCGGCAAATAAAGACGATTCGCCTGCAGCAAGCCGATGCAAAACGCTTATTTCAACAGCGTTTACTAGCCCCCGATTGGCAAATATATGCCGAGCATCTGCAGCGCGATGTTCCTGAGGCGATGCAGATGCTTTATGCGGAGTTTGCACTTTTGCTATCTGAGGTGGAAATACCGCTAGAAAGGGGCATGACAATTACTGAGTTCTTCCCGCTCGATGCCCAAGCGCTGATCGATCAAAAGCCATTTCAGCCGGAAAACATGCCGTTTGACTGTTTACCATTCGCAACTTTGGATGGACGAGAGCTATTTTTACGTCCGGGGAGTGAAGCTGGGAACGGCGTCTATCTTTTTGACGGCAACGACATTGAAGTGGTTTTTACCGACATTGCTGACTTGCTGAATGCTCTGCGCAGGCATTCCGAGGCCAATACTAGCTTGAAATCGCCGAATTAAGCCCCAAGTTGCCCGGCTCGGAACACGTTTTCCAAATTGCCCCTTAAAACATGTCAGAAAAACGCGATTACTATGAAATATTGGGCGTCGAAAAACGCGTATCCGACGATGAGCTGAAAAAGGCTTTTCGTCGGCTCGCAATGAAATATCACCCGGACCGAAACCCAGACGACGCAAGCGCGCAGGAAAAATTCAAAGAGGCCAAAGAAGCCTATGAGGTTTTAAGCGATACTTCCAAACGCCAAGCGTATGACCAATATGGCCATCGCGCTTTTGAAGGCGGTATGGGTGGCGGTGGCGGCGCTGGCTTTTCGGACCTTGGCGACATGCTGGGCGATATGTTTGGCGATATCTTTGGTGGTTCCAGACGCGGTGGCGGCGGGGCTCGACGTGGTGCCGATCTGCGCTTCCTGATGGACTTGGACTTGGACGAGGCGGTTAACGGCGTCGAAAAAGAAATCCGCGTGCCGCGTTTGGTCGGTTGCCACCATTGCAACAACACCGGCAGCAGCGATGGCAAAGTCGAAAATTGCAAAACCTGCGGCGGCCAAGGCCGGGTGCGCATCCAAAACGGCATTTTTTCGATGCAGCAGGCCTGCCCTACCTGTGGTGGTGCTGGCAAAACCATCAAAAACCCTTGTAGGCATTGCAGCGGCCAGGGCCGAGTTCGCGAAGAAAAGAAACTCAGCGTTAAAATCCCGGCTGGTGTCGATACTGGCGACCGGATTCGTCTTACCGGTGAAGGTGAAGCAGGCCCAGGCGGCGCTAGCAACGGGGATTTGTACGTCGAAGTGCAGCTCAAGCCGCACAGTATTTTCAAACGCGATGGCGACGATCTTTATTGCGAAATCCCTGTGCGAATTTCGACCGCGGCATTGGGTGGTGAACTAAAAGTGCCGACATTAGGCGGCTCGGCAATTCTTAAAATCCCGGCCGGAACGCAAACCAATAAAGTATTCAAGTTACGCGGCAAAGGCGTACGTTCGGTGCGTTCGGACGCGACCGGGGATTTACTGTGTTGTGTGGTTGTTGAAACGCCCGTTAATCTAAGTTCGCGTCAAAAAGAACTATTGGAAGAATTCAACGCAACTTTTGAAACCGAGGAAGGTTCGCACACCAGCCCGCAAGCAAAAGGTTGGTTCGAAAGCGTCAAAACATTCTTCGAAAAGCTTGCGAGCTAACTTAGCCGGTAAATGACACAGCCGCTGCGACCACAAAAGATGCCGCATGACGAGGCCATTAAACTGTTCCCTAGCCTGCTAGGCGGCAGTTTCGACGCCCTGCCCGCACCGGTAAAATGGGCGCATGGTGGTCGTCCCGTGCGCCTGTTGGGCAGCAGCTGCATCACGCGCGGCACCAGTTGGCTCAGCCGGGTCTGCGCTTTTTTCGCACGCTTGCCACCTGCGCATCCCTGTGTTGAAACACAGGTCGATATCGAGGTCAAACCCGACGGCAGTGAATGCTGGTATCGGCGCT
>JBBQBR010000415.1:0-3274 GCA_038317875.1 Lysobacterales bacterium | reverse complement strand
CCGCCGGTTCGGCAATGCCGTTAGCGCATCAAAAAACGCTAAGTTTTGAATCTGATCTTCCGCCGCTTTGCGCGCTGTAATATCGACGAACGCGGCGACGTAGTTAGTCAGCACTCCGGCGGTATCTTTTACCGCCGTCAGCGCCATCCATTCGGGAAAAATGTCGCCATTTTTACGCTTATCCCAAATCTCGCCCTGCCAAGTACCGGTTTTTTCGAGGCTATGCGTCATCGCCGCATAAAAAGCGGCGTCATGGTTGCCAGATTTGAGCAAGTCCGTTGGCTTTTGCCCCACCGCTTCAGCAGCGCTGTAGCCGGTAATCCGGGTGAAGGTGCTGTTTACGCGCAAAATGACGAATTCTGCATCAGTAACAAACATGCCCTGCTGCGATTCAAACGCGATTGCCGCAATGCGCAACTCAGCTTCGGCCTTCTTTTGAACCGTCACATCGCGCGCAACAACCACAAGCGCTTTACGCGCGCCGAAATCATCAAAAATGGGCAGTTTGATCACATCGTGGTCGTGCAGTAAGCCATCTTCTAGCATGATATTTTCAGCGAACGAAGTGAGTTTTCGTGCTGCCCACGCCTTTTCATCATCGGCATGGCACGCTTTATACGCATCGTTTAATTCAGGATACTGCTGCCCCAGTTGCAAATCTGTTTTGCCGCGCCAGGACGAATCATTGAGTCGAAAAAGCTGCTTGCCTGCTTCATTGATGATTTGCCAGCAACCTTGGCCATCCTTGAAAAAAATCGCATCGGGAATCGCTTCAATCAAAGTCCGAAATCGATCTTCACTGAGCAGCACCTGCTCTTGCCTTTGCCGAAGTTCTGTCAAATCAATATCGATACAAAAAAGCTCCGACTCCCCGTTCGGCAAATGCACTAAATAGTGGCTTGAATAGACCACAACGCGCGAACCATCCTTGCACTTCAGGCGCAACTCTTCCGGGGGCGCAACCTCGCCGGTGTCAACAATTTTGCGCATATCGCACACGACATAGGCGCGCAATTCGTCTGGAATGATTAAATCCAGCAGGTTTCTACCAATTGCCTCTGCTGCGCTATAGCCATAAAGCCGCTCAGAAGCGAAATTCCAATAAAGCACCGTGCCGTCGGATTGATAGCCCTGCACGGCCGCAGGCAAGTTAAGCAAGAGCTCACGAAACTGATGTTCGCGCAACTTGGACTTATCATTTTCGAGCATTATCTCTCCGCATGACGAACGCACGCATAAGCACCTGAGCTAAGTTTCGCAGTTTAACGCGCGCTAAGGCACAATTGATAGTTACCGCGTTTTAGCCGCCAGGCTCAGCCACTAAAAACCTGCAACACTCTGTTTTTATTCCGCTTTCTTTTACGCGCTATAGGTTTTTATTCTACTTTCTTTAGCGCGATATAGCTCTCTATCTGCGCTTCCAGCACCGGCAAGGTAACGCCGCCATTGGCTAAAACGGCGTCGTGGAAGTCGCGGATATCAAAATCAGTTCCCAGTGCCGCCTGTGCCCGATGGCGCAACGCCCAAATTTTAAGTTCGCCCATTTTGTAAGCGAGCGCTTGCCCAGGCCACGCAATATAGCGATCAATTTCGGTCGCAATCTCATGCGCAGACAAAGATGTATTGCTGCTCAAATAGGCACGGGCCTGATCGCGCGTCATTGCGCCACTGTGAATGCCCGTATCGACGACCAAACGACATGCGCGCCACATTTCATAACTAAGGCGTCCAAAATTTTCATAGGGTGTTTTGTATAAACCGATTTCAATGCCCAGCTTTTCCGCGTATAGCCCCCAACCCTCGCCAAATGCATGGGGGTAGAAATTCAAACGGAAAGCCGGCACATCTACCAGCTCGCGCGCAATTGCGGTTTGCAAATGATGCCCTGGTACGGCCTCGTGCAAGGTCAATGCCGGCAGCATGTACAAAGCGCGCGTATTCAGGGCATAAGTATTAACCCAATACTGGCCGGCAGCGCCCGGCGCACCGCCGTTGTAGCGGCCAGCGGTGTAATTTGGCGCAAATGCACTCGGCACTGGGCGCACACCATACGGCGTGCGCGGCAAATGTCCAAAAAACTCTGGTAAGCGTCCATCAACCTGCTTTGCCAGCCAAGCAGCTTCGCGTACTAGCTCATCGGGCGTGCTGACATAAAACTGCGGGGCGGTGCGCAAAAATGTCAGAAAGTCGGCAAAGCTGCCTTTGAATTTGAGTTCGCGAATAATGCTGTCCATCTCGGTGCGAATGCGCTTGACCTCATCTAGGCCAATTTGATGGATCTGTTCTGGGGTCACATCGGGCAAGGTGGTGAAGTAGCGCGCCAAATCGGCGTAATACTCTTTTCCGCCTGGAAGCGCGCTAGCCGCAATCGTGCGCCGGGCTTTGGGTTGATATTCGCTTTTAAAAAACTGCTGGAATTTTGCATAAGCCGGGATAATTGAGCTTCGAATCGCTATTTCCGCCGCCTTCGTCAAACGCGCTCGTTCTGCCACTGGCACGCCGATCGGATAATTTTCAAAAGGCGCAAACAGCGGGCTATCGTTAACTTCGGTAAATTGCTCGCCCGCAATCACCGCTGCTACGCCATCGAGTATTTCGCGCGGCAACGTAAAGCCGTCTTTAAGGCCTAAACGCATATTGCTGATATTTTCATCAAAATAGCGTGGAACATCGCGCAAGCGCGCTAAATATCGATCAAAATCCGCGACCGTGCGTAGCTCAGCGTTTTCATGCATGTACAAAATGTCCGCGTGAAAGCCGCTGTCGCTGTTCAATGGCATGCGCCATTCACGATGCCGCGCTAAAACGATGCGCTGGCGCAGCATAAACTCAAATAGCGCATAGCTCACCTGCGCCTGCGCTGGCAAAGTCTTTGCATCGATTAATTGCAGCCTAGCGAACAAGGCTTGATCCGTTTTTAGCCGAACACCTTGCGATGCTGGAGTCACTGTCGGCAAGCGATCGTCAAACCGGTGCACGCCCTCGCCGCTCGCTGCCAACGGTTCACTCGTCCAATACGCTTCCCGCTCGTCGGCAAAAAGTTGGGTCAACTGCGCAGCTGCGCCTGCGGCTGCAGTTTCGTTAGACTGCGCCCACGCCGCTTGAGTGAGCAGCATCAACAGCATCGACGCGCGAAATGTGAAACTTTTCAATGACATCGCTTTAGTATCCGAACCGCCCAAGTCAGGCCGCCAAAAACGATAGCGCGATCAACGCGTGAACGCCAGCGCTGAATGTCTGTACACGAACCAAGCCTAGGCGCATGCAAGGCGCC
>JBBQBR010000414.1:0-3275 GCA_038317875.1 Lysobacterales bacterium | reverse complement strand
CCGCGGACACGGCGTTGCGTCTAGCGCGCTTTTTTGGCACCGACGTACAAAGCTGGATGAATTTACAAAGCAACTACGATATTGAGTGTGCGAAGTTAGTAGCAGGCTCGGCTATTGCGCATATCCAGCCTTGGCAACGTGACAATCAAGCAGCGATGGCCTAACGAATCGGCCTACAGCTCGCAGCAACGGTCAGAGGCGTTTATTGGACACGTTTATTGGACAAGCGCGCTCCTACTTAGCCGTATGCAAAACCATCATAGCCTCAGCAATTTTGCCGTCCACCAACATTGAAAAAACGTCCAGCGCCTCGCTAATTGCCGCCTGCATGGCGCGTTCTTGTTCGGCGCTAGGGCGGCCCAATACCCAGGGCGTGACTTGATCTTTGTGGCCTGGATGGCCGATGCCTAAGCGTAGGCGATGGTATTTTCCATGCCCAAGTTGACCGCTGATGTCACGCAGGCCATTTTGACCGCCGTGACCGCCGTCAAACTTTAGCCGTGCCACGCCAGCATTGAGATCCAGCTCGTCGTGCACCACCAGCATTTCGTGTGGCTCAATTTTGTAAAAGTTGAGCAATGCTTGGCTGGCAAGGCCACTGCGATTCATAAACGTTGTTGGCTTGGCGATTAAAACGCGCTGGCCGTTGACGTCGGTTTTTGCCACGTTTGCGTGCAATTTGCTTTCGGAAAGTAGCCGCGCATCAAGCTTGGCGCTGAGCGCATCCAAAAAGCTAAACCCGGCGTTGTGCCGGGTTTTCGCGTATTCTGGGCCTGGATTGCCCAGGCCTAGCACGAGTTTAATGCCGTCAGCCACGGGCTAAATTCGCCCGGTAATTGCGAACGAAGTGAAGCAATCCATTTGATCTTCAGGCTTGCGGCACGTGAAAAATGGGTTGCCACGTTGCTTCGCTCCTCGCAATGACGAGCCGGCATCAAACACGAATTACTTCTTCTTCGCAGGTGCTTTTGCGGCTGGCGCTTTACCGTCTTGCTTTTGCGCCGCTGCCGGTACCGATTTACCCACTGGCTTGCCGCCCTTGGTCGGTGCGGCAACTTCAACCACTTCTTCCACCAACGGTGGTTTCGCCAATACGATTGGCAGATTGTGCAATTTGCCTAAACGTAAGCTAGGAATGGTCACGCCAGCAGGCAGTTTGATGTCAGAGATGTGAATAACATCGCCAATGTTCAAATCGCTCAAGTCCACTTCCAAGTTTTCTGGAAGATCTTTAGGCAAGCAAGCAACGACGACTTGGTTGAGCTCGTGCATGATAAATGCACCGCCAATTTTGCCAGCCGGACTTTTTTCTTGGTTTACAAAGTGCAACGGCACGCGAATCTTGACGATTTCGGTATCCGATACGCGTTGGAAATCCAAGTGCATGATTTGTTGCTTGTATGGGTGGCGTTGAATATCACGCAACAGCGCGCGTTGGGTTTCGCCGCCCGCTTTGAGCACCAAGATGTTGGTGTAAAACCATTCTTGTTGCGAATAGCGATACGCGATTTTTTGATCCAGCTGCAATGCGCGCGGGGCTTCGCCACCGCCGTAAATGATTGCGGGTACATTTTCCGTTAAACGCAGGCGGCGGCTCGCACCTTTCCCCTGATCGTCACGAAATTCCACTGCTACATCGTGGGTTTTTGCCATGGTAGTACTTCCTTGTTTTAAGCCTAAACATCATGTCGAGGCTTGGGTGAAGGCAGCGCCGCGACCAGCGCTGCCGGGGTTGTTTTGCTTTGC
Organism: Lysobacterales bacterium; assembly: GCA_038317875.1. Classification (GTDB taxonomy): domain Bacteria; phylum Pseudomonadota; class Gammaproteobacteria; order Xanthomonadales; family SZUA-5; genus JANNYA01. The sequence continues at coordinate 1,529 of JBBQBR010000414.1, read as the reverse complement.
AGCAAAACGCTTTGAAGCTTTACAACTATTTAATGCAGTTTAGCCGTAGCAATCCGCCGAAGGCGGCAAATTGCGAAGCTAAAATAAATTGCGCGTAGCAATCCGCCGAAGGCGCCAAATTGCGAAGCTAAAACAAATTGCGCGTAGCAATCCGCCAAAGGCGGCAAATTGCGAAGCAGCTTTAAATAAAATTAGTCTAAAAACAGCGAGCTAACCGATTCCCCGCCCGCGATGCGGCGAATGGTTTCGGCCAAAATATCAGAAATCGTAATAACGCGAATTTTGCGACAGGCCATGGCATCCGCACGCAAAGGAATTGTGTCGGTTACCACCAGCTCATCAATGAAGCTTTTTTCAATGTTCGATACCGCTGCACCCGACAGCACCGGGTGCACGCTGTAGGCCACAACTCTTGCTGCGCCTCGGTTTTTCAATGCCGCCGCTGCCGCGCACAGCGTGCCTGCGGTATCGACGATGTCATCGAACAGCACGCAGGTTTTGCCTTCGACTTCGCCGATGATGTTCATTACCACCGATTCATTTGCGCGTGGACGGCGTTTATCAATGATCGCCAAATCGGCATCGTCCAAACGCTTCGCAATCGCGCGCGCGCGCACCACGCCGCCGACATCCGGCGATACCACAATCAAATTCTTGGTGTCATGGTGGCGCCAAAGATCCGCCAACACGATTGGGGATGCGTAAATATTATCCAGCGGCTTATCAAAAAAGCCCTGAATTTGATCGGCGTGCAGCTCGACGGTGACGACGCGATCCGTGCCGACTGCCTCGATCATCTTCGCCGCCACTTTGGCCGTGATCGGCACGCGCGCGTTGCGTGGCCTACGATCTTGCCGGGCGTAGCCAAAATAGGGCACCACGGCGGTAACGTTGGCGGCGGACGCGCGTTTGAGCGCATCAATCATCACCAAGAGTTCCATCAAATTATCCGCGCTAGGCGCACAGGTCGGCTGGATCACGAATACGCGTTGCCCGCGTACGTGTTCTAGAATTTCGACCGACACTTCGCCATCACTAAAACGCCCAACGTGCGCGCGGCCTAAAGGCACATTCAAGGTATGTGCGATGCTTTGTGCTAAGCGCAAATTCGCATTGCCAGCGAAAAGCATTAAACCGTCGGGAAGAATGTTCGGTTCTGCCATGACGAAGCTCCTAGCGGTGTGTTTGTGGTGCGCGTTTACAGCGCCATTTAGACAAACGGCGCTGATTGTTTCAGCGCCGTCGGTAACGATTGGAATTTAAGTGGCAGGGATACAAGGACTCGAACCTAGGAATGCCAGAATCAAAATCTGGTGCCTTACCAACTTGGCGATATCCCTACCGAAGACAACACCGAAACCGGCCTCGTCTGAGCCGTGAATTGTGTGGACACAAGCCGTGCTTGTCAATTCAATAGTGCTTAGTTGGGCTTAGAGGTGGGGGTGTTGGTTGGGAAAGGTTTAGGTTCGCGTATTTGGCTTTGAGCAAATTGTTCAATCTATCAATCATCATCAAAGATTGCGCCGTTT
>JBBQBR010000413.1:0-3281 GCA_038317875.1 Lysobacterales bacterium | reverse complement strand
TGCGTTTGGTATGCCGCGCTCAGTGCCTGCGCCGACGGTGCTGCCGGTAATTCAAACTGGCAGGTCGCAAAAATACCGCGCACCATCGGCGCCGAATGCGGCACCAAGCTAAATTCTGGCGCGCGCGCGTCGCCACCGATTTGACGTGCGGCCTCGTCTAAACACGCCTGAATCTCGCTTTGATGTTGATGCGTCAAAATTTTATAGGCGCGAAAATCGTGCGCGCGGGTTGGGTGATGCGTGCCAGCGGCGGCCTGCGTGCCCGAACCGGATGAACCCGTGACGGCGCTGATGTGGATGCGGCCAAAATCTTGGCCCAGCGCCACCAGCGGCAATAATGCCAGCGCAATTGCGGTGGCAAAACAGCCTGGGTTTGCAATGCGTTTAGCGCCCGCCAAAGTTGCCGAATTTGCCTCCGGCAGGCCATAAACAAAATCAGCTAAATATTGTGGACATGGGTGCGCATAGCCATAGGCTGCGTCGAACGCGGCGCTGCTTTGCAAGCGAAAGTCTGCCGATAAGTCGATCACCGTGGTATTTGGCGCTAAGCGCTCGCGCAGCTCTGGCCAAAGTTTCGCAAACTCGCCATGCGGCAATGCGGCGAATAACACGGGGTTTTGTGCCATATGCATCGCGGCAAAATCAAGCTCGGCTTTGAAGGTGTCTGACGTTAGCCCGCGCAAATGCGGATGCATAGTCGCAATGGCTTTAACCGCGTGCGAACGCGAAATTGCATCAATGCGGGCGACGTTTGGGTGCGCTTGCAGCAGGCGTAATAATTCACCACCGCCAAAACCACTTGCACCTAAAATACTGACGTCAATCGGCACAGCTGCCATCAGTTTCGACCGGGGCCAGCGTCGGAAAGCGAAGCCTTGCTGCCGCCGGATGCGCTAATGACGGGGTCAGTCGATTTGGGGTTCAAATTACCCGAAAAAAAGCGGTGCAGACGTCGGAACGTGCCGCGAATTAAACGCCAAAGTTTCGGTATGGCCCAGACCATAAACACGATAAAAGCCGCCAAAACCACGCAGAAAATAACGGGGTGCTGCCACGCCAGCCAAACGATACCGAGGCTTGCCACGTCGCCAATAGCGCTCAAGGTCCAGTTGCTAAAGGGTTCTGGCGAATGATTTACCAGTGCGCGCGTACCGGCTTTGGTCAGATGCGCGCCGGTTGCCAAAGAACCGCCGATCATGGCTGCCATCACTTGGGTTAGCTCGCTATTCGCCCCGTTTGACACTGCTAGGGCCGCAAGCATTGCCCCACCTGGGCCGCGAATAAAAGTATGCACGGCGTCCCAAAGTGAATCGAAGCCCGGCACTTTGTCGGCGATAAATTCCGCAGCGCAGAGCGCGCCACTAATGCCAAGCGCCCACGGATTGGATAAAACCTGCAGATTTCCCGGCAAGGTCAGCACCTGAAAATAGCCTAGCGCGCCAAGCACGAAGCAGACAGCGTATAGGCGCATGCCACTTGCCCATGCCAGCCCAGCGGCGAGTGCGAACTGTGAAAACGGGCTTGCAATCACCGCGTTAGCAATTTCAGGGTTTGCGAAAATTGTGGGTTCCATCAGCAATCCTTATTTCAATTCACGCACTTAAAACTCGTGTCGCTAAGTTGTAGCGCGCAGCATGCCCCAAACCGGCGCGGTATCTGGGCGTTGATGATGCCAAAGATAGAACGCTTGCGCCGCTTGTTCAATCAGCATCCCTAAACCATCAAATGCGGCGATGTCGAACTCGGACGCCCATGCTAACGCGGGTTTTGACGCCATGCCATAGCTCAAATCAACCAGCGCCGTGCCACTTCGCACCAAAGACTCCGGCCAGCTAGGCAGTACAAATTCGTCGTGTCCGGCGCTGCTGGCATGCACGATCAAATCAAACGCGGCCTGATTTCCGAGCTGATCCAGCGCGCAGGCGCGGCCATTAAACTGCTGCGCCAGTGCTTGCGCTTTGTCCACACTGCGGTTGGCGATCACCAAATCTATGACGCCAGCGTCTAGCAAAGGACCTAAAACCCCGCGCGCTGCACCGCCTGCGCCAATCATTAATAGCCGTCGACCCTGTAAATTCAGCTGCTGGCGCTGGGTCAAATCACGCACCAAACCGATGCCATCGGTGTTTGCGCCATGCCAAGCATAGTCTTTGCGAATCAGGGTGTTTACCGCACCGGCGCGTTCAGCGCTGGCATCCAAACTTGCACACAGCGTTAGTGCAAGCGCTTTCAGCGGCAAAGTGACATTAGCACCGATGCCTCCATGTGCAGCGAAATCACTCAGGGTGCTGGCAAAGTCTGCTGCGTGCGCCTCAATAGCGCGATATTCAAGCGCAACCCCACACTGTGCAGCAAACGCGGCGTGGATTTTCGGCGATAGCGAATGTTTGATTGGCGTGCCAAATACGGCGAATTGCGCAACCTCGACTGATGTAGTTCTGGCGGGTGTCATGTGTGTTGTATCTCTAGCGTACCGGTCGAATAATCGCGGGCGGCACGCCGTCTGGACAGCGCAACCAGCCAATAACGCGACTGGCGCCGGGCTTGAGTTCCACCGCAACTTTAGTGCTGAACACACCCGCCGAATAACCGTAGCCGGCAATGCCATCGCCACTACATTTTGAGTTTGCCGCGAAACGCAGCGCGGACGTTGCGTTTAAGTTGCCGATACTGCTCAAGCGTACGTCAAAACCACCGGCTGAATTTGGCACGAAATCAGTGCGAATTTGTGCACGCAGAGCTTGCTTTTTAATGACTGCGGCCAGTGTTACCGGCGCCCAGGCGCGTAAATCGCTGGTCAATGGCAGGCGAAACCAAACTGGGCCTTCCAGGCCTGCCACTGGGCGCCGATTCAAGACATCAATCAGTGCGCGCACCGACTGTGGGGATGTTTGCAGTTCCAGGGAGCTGGCGTGCGGGGTGCCAAGCTCGGCCTCGTGCTCGACACCGATTACTTTGCCATCAGAATCCAACAACAGTTTGGCACCATATGCCGGCAGCGCAATAGCAAATGGTTTGCCGGATAGCAGCGCGAACTCGCGTATCCAAAACTCGGCTAGACGCGGATCAAATAGCCCGCGTTTGGGCGCAAGCACGCTGTGCACTTGTAGCGTTACGCGGTCGGTTACGGTCAAAAGTTTGGGCAACGCGGGCGCTTTTAACCATGCGGGCAGCGCAGTAATGTCCAAGAACAAGCCTTTCGGCAACAGCGCGCGCAGTGCGATCAGCTGTGCGTGATAGCGCTGCAACTGCGCCTCAGCGCAATCAAAGTCGATTTCCAC
>JBBQBR010000412.1:0-3284 GCA_038317875.1 Lysobacterales bacterium | reverse complement strand
GCCCGGCTGGGTGTAGCCCTCAATGCCGACCGGTTGCGTTAGCGCAGGCAAAGCCGATGTCAGACTAATTTGGTGCGGGCAGCTGCCCGGGATGTCAAAGACGATTTTCTTAAAGTTAGCGTTGCTATTTGCGCTGGTAATCGCAGTGCGCAATGACCCAGTACCGCTATTGTTGCTATTGGTAACGGTCAGTGTGGCGCTGTTATCTAACAAGCTTTCAAAAGCACCGATATCCGGGCGTGTGCCGATGAGTCGGGTGCCGCCACCGAAGTCAAATGTCGGAATGTCTCCGTACGCCGTTGAGCCGTTGTTGATCAGCTGGGACGTCGGCACAATCGGGCGAAAGCCTGGGCTTGCGGTCAATCCTGGATCGCCGAAAAGATTATTCACCGAAGTAATGGCTAAGCCACCGCCAAATTGAAATTCTTGGGTGTTCCAAAAGTTGCGACTGACCGAAGCGAGTTGCCCAAAAACGCGCAAATCAATCGGATTGCCGTTGATCACATTGTTGAATACGCCCAGGCTAGCAAAGGGCGTGCTGCGGCCATCGAGCAGCAGCCCCGCAGTGGAAGCCACCGCTCCAATCGGGTTGACAATGGTGTTGAACTGCACCAGAACATCCATATCCGTCTCACCCACGGTACTACTTTGGATACGCAGTCCGTCGGCGGAATAGCCGTCGAAAATGGAGTTTTCTACACGCACGTCGAAACGGCGGGTAGAAATGACCAAGCCCCGCGTCTGATTGTTAAAGCGACTGCGAGAAATGCGAAATTCACCGACAGCACCTGCGCTACTAAAAGCGTCATCCAGACGAACTTGACGCCAGCCTGAAAAAACGACCCGATCCAGCCTTAGATCACCAAAACGCGTGCTCAGTTCAAAATCCAAATTGGAGGTGGTGCTGATCGTAGAATTGCTGGTCAACGTGCCAAAGCCAGAACAATTGTTGGGATAGCCGCCACGAATAGTTAGCGCGCCGTGCACCGCCAGATCGATTTCGCCCAAGGAATAGCTCCCTGTTACGAGCCGAATTTCGTCGTCAGCTGCACTGGCGCTGGCGGAAATCAAGGCACTATTCAGCTCACTATTGGTGTCCACGCAATAGTTGAAAGCGAGGGTTGCGGGTGCGAAAGCAAGGGCTGCGATCAAGCTCAGCCAACGGAATGCGCTATTGATCGGCGATGGGCGGGCGGCGGGTGCAAATGACATGGTAATTCTCCTTAGCAAGACAACGTGTCCTGGGGATTACGTACTTTATGGACATCGCGGGCCACATTTTTTTGCACGACGTTGGCAACTACAAAAGTTTGGGGTCAAAACGCCTAGAATTTCTCTACAGCCTCATTTCTCAAGCGAATTGTTTAGCTTGGTCTTAACGCCTAAAACGGGGCCCGGCATCAAGGCCCTTCAAATCTCACTGCGCAAAGCCGCAATCGGATCCAGTGCCGCCGCCTGCTTGGCTGGATACACACCGAATCCCACACCAATAACCACGCAGCTCAGTAGTGCGAAAAACAGCCACCAGAGCGACCAGGCGACTTGCCAGCTGGCGAGCCACGCGATTGCATAGGCCAAAATCGCGCCAAATACCAAGCCCATCAGCGCGCCGACTAAGGAAATCACTAACGCTTCGGCTAAAAACTGCTCGATTAAATTGCGCTTGGTCGCACCCAGCGCGCGCTTGAGGCCGATCTCGCGTTTACGCTCCAACACGCCGGCGAGCATGATATTCATAATGCCGATGCCGCCGACTAGCAGGCTAACGCCGGCAATCGAGGACATCACCAGGGTAAATATGCGTTGGGTTTGCTGATTTTGTTGATACAGCCCGGCCGGCACAATCAGCGTGGTGTCGTCCGCACCACCATGGCGCTGGCGGATTAGCGCAGTTAGCGCGCTTGCGGCGGCTGCAGGCACGGCAGTGGCGCTTAAACGCACGCTGATGCGATCAATTTCGTCTTCCAGCGGCCCAAACTTTAAACGCGCGCGGGCGCTTTCCCAGGGTACGAACATGCGTTCATCGTCAACGCCGAGCGATACGCCTTCAAACTCAGTAGAACTTAATTCGCGCTCTGCTAACACGCCAATCACTGAAAACCAAGCGTGATTGAGCTTGACCATGGCACCCATAGCAGGCGCGTCGCCCAACAGCTTTTGTTTCAGTCGCGCACCCAGCACGCAAACGGGCGCGAGCGTTGCGTTGTCGGCGTCGTTAAACCAGCGGCCTTGCGCAAGTTCCAGCGACGCGTGTTCGGCGTGCGACAAGCTGACCGCAAACGCCTGCGCCTGCAGGCTAACGCCAGCACTACTGATCGCGCTGACTTTGATCGCCTTGGAAACTGCAACCGACTGCGCGCCTGGCACCACGCTCAGCGCGGCATCGGCATCGCTTTGTGAAAGCCCCAAAGAACGCGTGCGCAATTCTTTTAGCTGATCATCGGGCAGCGCTTTGCTTTCCAAAATGACGTTGTTTAAGCCTAGCTTCGCCACCAAGGCCAGTGCTTCCCGGCGCGAGCCCTCGCCTACTGCCAACATCGCAACGATGGCGCCGACACCAAAAATCATGCCCAGCAGCGTCAGCAGCGTGCGCAATTTACGGCGCGCTAGCTCGTCTATGGCTTCAGCAAGCAACGCGAACGGCAAACGCGTGCCGATTTTCCTTGCGCTCATTCACGGCTCCTGCGATCGCGCTGCCCCGGCTTCCTCGCAGCGGCGGGCTTTGACGTATTGCCTTTGTCTGGCGTTAATTTAATTGCCGTGCCCGCTGTAACGCCGGATTTTATTTCACTCATAACCCCGCCCTGTTCGCCCAATTGCACGACCAACCAACTGCCATCGGCCGTTTCAACTTTATAGTCGGCGCTGGGCGGGCTTGCCGATTGTCGCGCGCTGGACGCGTTTGATTTATCCGGTCGTGCTGGCGCGCCGGCGTTTACCGCTTGCATGACCAGCGCCGCATTCGGCACCACCAAAACACTTTGCCGATCAATCAACACCACTTGCGCACTCAGCGCTTGTCCAGGCGTAAGTAGCGCTACTGCCAGCATTTCTGAGGTAATTTCGGCGTCGAAATCAATATATTTGACCGGCGATTCCCGGCTTTTAACGCCTGCACTAGCGCCCACGCGCACCACTCGACTTTCAAACTGGGCGCCGCTGCCGGCCACGCGCAAATGCACCTTCTGATCCTTTTTCAATCCATCTGCCTGCGATTGCGGCAGTGAAAACCGCGCAATCAGCGAACTCAAGTCAGGCAACGCCGCAAAGTCATCACCCGCCCA
>JBBQBR010000411.1:0-3315 GCA_038317875.1 Lysobacterales bacterium | reverse complement strand
CCGTTCCCGCCCTACTCAAAAAAGTTGGACTCGACAAGGTTATACCGCTCGACGGTCCCTCTTCGGCAGCTAAATACCCGGTAGTGTTCGGTATCGCTGCGTTGGAATGGCTCGATGTACACCGTTTCGCGCCAGCCGATGATTTGTGCGCGAAAACCAAAGCTTGTCAGATCAAAACGCAAGGTAGCAGTCGCATCGTCGACGCCTTGGCCTAGATAGGTTTTCAGCATGGGAAACTTGCTGGCCAGCTCGCTCGCCATAATGGGCGATTCAACGACGCGAAACGCCGCAAACTCGCCGTCTGGCATTGGTAACGTCAATACAAACTCGCTCTCTTCAACGCGAACATTGGCCTCCAGCGGCGCTTGCGCCAAGCGCGTACGCATCGCTGCAAAATCCAGGCTCAGCGCGCGATAGCGCAAAGGCTCCGGCAAGCTTGCGCCGCGCTGCTGCACATCGCTCGCTTGGATGTCGCGCCAAAGCGTAGCCTCGGCATGCAGCGCAGGCACTAGCAAAGCGACCAAACTAACCACTCGAATTAAACCCAATCGGATCCTACCCCGCCAGTTGATTGCCGACATCTCGCGCCCTTAAATTTGCTTTGGATCGCCGATAATAGCGGAGCGCTTTCCGGCACGGGTGCGAACGTCGTGAAATTTAGTGATGGTGCTTAAATGACCGGATGCTCTGCGCACATCGAGCCAAGGCGTACAATTACGCACGCCGATTCCTGAAATTGCCGCCGACCGCTCGATTTATCCTGAAAAATTCCGTGCCCATTTTTCCTTATTGTTAAAACGATGCCAGTTTGTTTGCGCGTCAAGCCCAGGGTGACGAACTGAGGGTGACGAACTGAGGCTCACGAACCAATCGCCGCAACAAAACGCCCAGGCTCGTCCAAACCTATATGGATGACCTCGCCATCGAGCACGATTTCTACGTTTGCCGCACCACAACCTTGATATCGCTTGGCTGTTAGCGCCTCGTCTTTCCAGCTTAAGGTGCGCACCGAGCGAATTTGATTGCGCGCGATTTTGCGGTCAGTAAGTGTGCCGTAGCGTAAAAAGAGCGTGTCGCCAGACAGCGAAACCGGGCGCGCCAGCGTGGCCCGATATTCCGCCCACATAAACAAGGATGTTAGCAACGCCAACGCAGTGGTGACCCAAGCCAAGGTTGGACTGAACTGGGCGATAACAAAATGCAGAATCGGTGTGGGCATCAAATTGGCAATGCACATGCCGATCATTGTCGAGGCATTGCCATTTTGTTTTGCGTAGCCGAAATGCAGATCGCCGGTAAAGTCACTTTGGGCTGGCAGCACTCGGCTAAGCGCATAAATCCAAACTCGCTGCTCGGCGAATAAAAATTGCAGCAGTTTTGAGTCATGGCCCAACATTTTTACCATTGGCGCCAACATCAGCTCAATTGCGGGTTCCTTCATTGGCTTTTTAAGCACGCGCCAAAGTATCAAGATGGCGCCGATTTCAGCGATCAGCGCCAACCCGGTGAGTAGCGGCGACAACAGGCGCGTGAACGCCAAAACTTGTGTCGCTGCCGAGCCAAGTTGATCTTTTGGAAACCAAAGGCGTATCGCCAACAGGCCAAGCGCGCACATCGCAAGTGCGCCGAGCAGTGCTTGCTTGGGCTGTTTACGCGCTAAAAACGCGTACAAAAACGCGGGCACGATAATCAAATCACACAGCACACTCATTTCTGGAAAACTTAAATACTTGAACGACAGCCGGGCATCCACCAGCCATTCAAAACGGGTGTTGAGCACCAATGCATAGGCGCCGTGGACGCCGAATAAATACAGCACGAACGCTAGCGGCAGAGGGTGATTTTGCTTAACTTTTTGCATTGCGGTCATCAGGCGTACTCAGGACAAATGCGAACGCCAATTTTAACGTAGTTCGCGCGAGTTTCGACAAGCACGGCCTAAACGGGCAGAATCCACAGTCCTGCAGTAGGAGCAAATTCATGAATACCGAAATCGAAACTTTGTCGGATGGCCTAGCCTACCCGCAGTCGGACGCTGAGAACCAGAACGAAACAGCCACAAAGCCGCGCTTCACGCGCGCTGAAGTATTGGCGCTGTTTGTGCAGCCGATGAATGACCTGTTGTTTCAGGCCGCCACCACGCATCGCGCGAATTTTGACGTTAATGTGGTGCAGATTTCGACTTTGCTGTCGATTAAAACCGGCGGTTGCCCAGAAAACTGCAGCTATTGCCCACAGAGCGCGCATTTCAGCACCGGTTTGAAAGCGGAGAAATTATTGAGCTGCGCCGAAGTCGTGGTGAAAGCGAAAGCCGCACAAGCCGCCGGTGCCACGCGTTTTTGCATGGGTGCCGCGTGGCGTGGGCCGCGTGATAAAGAAGTTGCGAAAGTCGCGGAAATGGTGGCATCGGTGAAAGCTTTAGGCTTGGAAACCTGCGCTACGCTTGGCATGTTGGAGCCAGAGCAGGCGCAGGCTTTGAAAGCCGCGGGTTTGGACTATTACAACCATAATTTAGACACCGCGCCTGAGTATTACGCCGAAATTGTCAGTACCCGGAAGTACCAAGATCGCCTGGATACGTTGACCGCAGTGCGCAGCGCGGGCATGAAAGTTTGCTGTGGCGGCATCGTTGGCATGAATGAATCACGCGAGCAACGCGCAGGTTTGCTGGAAACGCTGGCGAATTTGCCTGAGCCCCCGGAGTCCGTGCCGATCAATTTGCTGGTGCAAGTCCCCGGCACGCCGCTCAACGGCGCCGAGAATCTAGATCCATTGGAGTTCGTACGCACCATTGCCGTAGCGCGAATTTTGATGCCGCAAAGCTATGTGCGCTTATCTGCCGGGCGCGAATCCATGAGCGATGAGCTGCAAGCGATGTGCTTTTTCGCCGGTGCAAATTCGATTTTTTATGGTGAAAAATTATTGACCACCGCCAACCCAGAGGCGGAAAAAGATCGCGCGCTATTTGCACGCTTGGGAATTAATCCGCTTAAAGCCGTGCAGGCGCGCTAGGCGGGCAGACTGTTGCCGCTGCGCATTACTGCAAAGCACGCGCTTTGGCATCCACGCGAGTGGCCTGCTTGGTTGGGGCTGGCAATAATTTGGTGCTTAGGGCGCTTACCGTTTGCGGTCAACCAAGCGGTTGGACGCAGTCTAGGCTGGCTCATTGCGCCACTGTTGCGTGCACGCGGACGCATCGCAGCGCGCAATTTGGCGCTTTGTTTTCCCGAGCTAGACGCGCAAGCGCGCGGCTTATTGTTGCGGCAGAATTTGCGCAACAGCGGTCTGCTGTTAAGCGAATTCGCGTTTGCGTGG
>JBBQBR010000410.1:0-3328 GCA_038317875.1 Lysobacterales bacterium | reverse complement strand
CGCCACTGCCTGCTGATAGCTAGTCCAAGCAAACCCAACAACCAAGCTCAAGAACGCAGCGCTGACCGCAACCGCCGCCAAATTGCGCCGTAAAAACTTTCCAACGCGATAATAGGTTTGCCCCTGACGGATCGAAATCACTCGATGCGTCAATACTCGGCGTAAGTCCTCAGCTAGCGCCTGCACACTGGAATAACGTTCGACGGCGGCCTTTTTTAGGCAATGCAAGGTAATGGCGTCCAGTTCGGCGCTGATACTGGCCTTATGTTTTGAGGGCGCTTTGGGCGGCTGGCTGCGGATCGTGGCTTCGATTTGTGCGGCGCTGCTGGTGGCAAAATCGAACGCAGGAACACCGCTCAAAAGTTCATAAAGGACAGTGCCGAGCTGATAAATATCCACACCAACACCGATATTTTTGCCAGTCAGTTGCTCAGGCGCTGCGTGGTTGGGGCTGAAAAAACGCTGGTTTGTGCCGGTGGCATCCGCATCGACCGCGAGTGTTTTGGCAATTCCGAAATCAATGAGCTTCACCACGCCCGCGTCAGAAACCAAGATGTTGCTCGGCTTTAGATCACGGTGAATCACCAGTTGGCGGTGCGCGTAGTCAACCGCTTCGAGCACTTGTTGAAATAGCGCTATGCGTTCGCGCAGAGTTAAATTTTTATTGGTGGCATACGTGGTGATACTTTTGCCCTCAACGTATTCCATCACAAAATACGGCTGACCTTGAATTTCGCCCGCGTCTAGCAGTCGCGCGATGCCTGGGTGCTCTAAGCCCGCGATAATTTGGCGTTCCGCGTTGAAGCGCATGCGACTCGCCGTATCCCACCGGTGGGGCGGCAACAGTTTGATCGCAACCGTTTGATCCAGAGTGCCATCGTTGCGGCGCGCAAGCCAAACCACGCCCATGCCGCCTCGGCCAATTTCACTTTCAAGCCTGTAGGGGCCAACTTGGTTTCCTAAGGCCGCCTGTTCGGTTAATTCTCTCGCTTGACTGAGTAGGCCTTGGCGTTGTTCGTCGGTGTTATCAACGAATCTGGCGTGCACATCAAGCAGTTCGTTCAAGCTTTGCGCCAGTTCGGGCTCGTTGATTGTTTGTGCTTGCACATAGCTGGCACGGGCATCGCGCGGTAATTCTAGGGCAGCCTCGAAAAGTTCGCGTTGGCGTGCCCAGCTGGTGGTGGAAACAGGAACGTTTACTGAGTTATCAAGCATTGCAGTCCAAAAAAACTCTAGGACGCTGGATTATGTCGCATTTGATTTCATAGCAGCGACTCTGAATTACTGTGCGCGTCGAGTCAACCAAGCGCGGGCAAACGCAAAGTGTCGGTTTGCGGTCGCAACGCCGATTCCTAACACCTCTGCCGCCTCCAGGGCGGTCAAACCACCAAAAAAACGCAGCTCAATCACCCGTGCAGCAATCGCATCGCGCCGTTCCAGTATTTCTAAACTTTGGATAAATTCCGCGATATCCAAGGGTTGCGGCACTTCGGCGATTTGATCGGGGTCAAGCTGGTCGATGGAAATCACGGCATCGCTGCGGCCGCGTTTCAGGGTGGCGCGTTCGCGTAATAAATCAGCGATCACCCGGCGCAACGTTTGCGCCACGATCGCCAAAAAATGCGTGCGGCTGACAAATTCACCGCGCTGGTCGAGCATTCTTAAGTACGTTTCATGCGCTAATTCGGTCGCACTTAAAGACAGCTGCCCCGGGCCAATGCGGTGTAAACGCGCCGCCGCCTGTTTACGCAAAATGGGATAAAGCGCAGCAATCAGTTGCTCGCCCGCATGCGCTTCGCCTGCGCGCCACGCGTTTAGTAAATGCGTGATATTGAGTTCAGTCCACATTTATCTAAGCATGCCAGTAATCGTATTGCCCTCAAACCCCCTCAAAACCCAGGCCCCCTCGCCTTCCCCCGCTTCACCAATTCATCCAAATCGGTGCGCACTTGCCGCACATGCTCCCAAATCGAGTGATCGAGCGTCATCTTGTGGTGCATCGCCGACACCAGCGGCACCAACGTTTCTTCATACGATTTCACCAGCCGTTCAAACGCGTGCGACAGCTCGGGTGGTGCGACTAGGGCGTTGGTTTTATTCGCGTTCGCCACGCCTGCGGCCTGCGCTGAATGCGCAAGCACTTTTAGCGCACCTGAAATCTCTTTGTTTGATGCTTCGCTGAGTTTGCGGCTGCTTGATTGCTGTGCATCAGCCGCACTGCTTTGCTTTTCGATCTGCAGCGCAATGTCAGCCAGCAAATTCGCAATTTTGGTGCTGCCATCGCTATTTTTCCCGCCTTGCTTTTGTTGCGCGCGGAAGTTTTCGCACAGCGTTGTCCAGCGCGCGCTTTCATCCGCAGTGGGTTGCCCAATTAGCGCCGCCAGCTTAAGCAGATTTTCCTCCGCGCGTGCGCCTAAGGTTTGCGCTTCGCCGCGGTAATGGTCGCGAATCAGCGCGTCGAGCTCCGCCGTGGTCATCAGCGCGCTGAGCTGCGCGGTTAGTTTGACCATGTTTCGATAGCTGCCCTGCAATTTGAACGGCGGTTCGGTGCGAAAGGAATCATCTTGCGCCGCACTGGCGACATAAGCCGCGTTGACGCGCGCCAACACATCGCGGACGCTGATCATGCGTTTCAGCACTTCAATGGCTTCTAAGGAAATCTCTGCTGGCAGTTCGGCATCGCTACCCGCAGCAAGGCGCATGCAGGCCAGCACGGCATCGCGGCCTTTCTCGCTAATCGCGGCGGTTTGCGGGTGTGCGTTGAGGCAGTTTTCAATGTAGGAATCCGCGAACAGCGCTTCACGACCGGATAAAACATCGCCCAGGTTATAGACATCGGCGCGGTTCGCCAACATATCGGGGATGCGAAATACCTCGCCGGTTTCGGTGTATGGATTTCCGGCCATCACAATGGCAAAGCGTTTGCCGCGCAAATCTAAGGTTACCGCCTGCCCGTCCACAATCGCATCAACTCGGCGCGTGGCATCCGAAAGGCTGATGAATTTTTGCAGAAATTCCGGGCTTAGATGCTGGATGTCATCCAAATACAGCATTACGTTGTTGCCCATCGCTAGGCCAAGATTGAGCTTTTCTAACTCCTCAGATGCGCCGCGATGCGCGGTACCGGCCGGGTCGAGTGACACGACGTCATGCCCAAGGGTTGGCCCGTTGACGCGCACGAAAATCATGCCTAATCGGTCGCACAGGTATTCCATCAAGGTGGTTTTGCCATAGCCGGGCGGCGAAATCAGCAGCAGCATGCCGGAGCGATCTGCACGCTTATCGTCCAGCGTGCCGATCTGCTTTGTCAAGTTATTGCCGATCAAGG
>JBBQBR010000409.1:0-3352 GCA_038317875.1 Lysobacterales bacterium | reverse complement strand
ATGCAATCTTTGGGTCAAATTGCGCAAAATGATCTAACCGTTAAAGTGCCTGTCACGGGTGATGTGACTGGGGCGATTGCCGATGCAATTAACTTTGTGACCACGGAAACCAGCGGTGCATTGCGCCAAGTGCTGGGCATTTCAGCGAACGTGGCACGCGCCTCAACCCAAGTGCGCCAGCGCGCTGCAGATGTGATGACGGCGGCGGAAAAAAATGGCGTTGAAGTAACTTCCACGTCGCGAGAGTTGGAGGGCGCTGCGAGCGCGCTAAACGAAATTGCCGGACAAGCTCAAAGTGCGAGCGAGGCGGCCGAACGCGCGATTGCCGCAACCGGCCAGGCTTTAAAAATCGTGTCGGAAACGGTGCATGGCGTTGCGCTATCACGGGATCAAATCCGTGAGACAGAAAAACGCCTGAAGCGTCTTGGGGAGCGCAGCCAAGAAATCACTACCGTCGTCAACATCATCAATCAGATCGCTGAACGCACCTCGGTGCTGGCATTAAACGCTGGCATGCAGGCCGCCGCCGCTGGCGACGCGGGCCGCGGATTCGCGCTAGTTGCCGATGAAGTCAAACGTTTGGCGGAAAGCGCGCGCGATGCGACACGCCAAATCGGCACCTTGGTTAATGGCATTCAGGCCGACTCAGGTGACACGATTCGAACCATGAATGAAACTATTTCTCAGGTCGTTGAAATTTCTAAATTGGCCGAGCGGGCAGGCGAACAAATGGAAAAAACGCTGTCTGCAACAGACGGACTCGTCGGTTCGGTCCGGGAAATTGCCGCGACCACGGCCAGCCAAGCGCGCGCATCCGGCACCTTGCTCAAACGCGCGCGCAACATTGAACTTGCCAATACGGAAACCATGGCCCAACTGACTGCGCAACGCGAGGAAACCGGCCGGCTGATGCAGTATTCCAAAGCCTTAGTCGACACGGTGGCCATCTTTAAGCTTCCTAGCGCCGAGAAGATGGGCTAATTTTTTGGCGAATCACGACTAATGCCGCATCAATCTGAACATGTCGCCCGTTTCCAAGCGCTTCGCCTGTTACCAAACCCTATGAGTTGACCGGATAATGATTGGCTTTCAGTATGATTAATCGGCAAGTGGTCGCGGCCATGCTTGCACGCATCGAGCCCTGGCTCGGTTTGCTCGACGCCGGGTCGCTGGAACAAACCGGCGGTGATTTAGAGTTGCGTCAAGCATTTTTTGGCGAGTTGCGCAACGCAACGCAAGATTTTGCCCAAGCTGCGCAAAAATCATCATTGCGCGGGCTTTGTAACGTAACGATGCTTCTGTTGCGTGGTATGGACGCCCGCACAAATAAGCCACTGGATGACGATGACATAGGCCAGCTAACGCTTTGGCTTAGTGGCGTGCAGTCCTATCTGGGTGGCTCTCTTGATGATTGTAGCTGCCTACTGAGCGATTTGCTTGCGCTAAGTTGGGTGCCAAAATTGGCACCAGTTGCGATTGGCACCCTGCAAGATCGCTTGCTCGAAGTGCAGGCATCACTGAGTGAATGCGCAAACGCAAGAGCAACGGCAAGAGCTATCGACGCGCGCATCGCACAAGCAAGCAGGACTGATACATTTGTCGATTCGACACCCGCAAATTATGAGCTTGCCCTTGAGCCAGCAGCGGCGACTGAAATCTTGGGCCATGAAATCTTCAGCCACGCTGTTGCAACCACACCAATTTGGATTGCAAAAGAAGAGTTTCAGCTCGTTACTGAAACCGTGCAGTCTCGCCTTTTGCCCTGTTTGAGTGAACTCGCGCACGCACATGACGCGCTTAAACGGGCGGAACAATATTCTGAGGCGCAATATCAAATAGAGCTGCTTGGGAACGCGTTTGCAGTGCTAGGCCTAGAGCAATCCCGCGCAATGTGCGCCGTGCTGTTGCAATCGTTGGCAGCATCTGGCGCTGATTCAAAGCAAGTAATCAGCGAACGCGCGCCTGCAATGATGCAGTGGATCGTTATGTTGGTTGATTTTTGCGATCGCCCGGATGCATTGGACGCGCGCGCGTCGTGGGTCGATTTTGTCGGCACCGCTGATTGGTTTGCGCAACTAACGCCAATCCATGCCCAGGCGCTTAAAAGTGAAATTGCAAGTATTAACGTCGGACTAGATCCACGTTTGATGGCGGCACGGAAAACTGAAATTAGCGCGGCAGAGGCCGAGCTCAGCCCGGCTGACGACGTTATGCCTAATGTGCTGCAGGGCATGTTGATTGAACTACCTGAAAACGCGCGGTCCTTATCCATTAATATCGAAAACTACGTGCTTAGCGGCGACGCAGGTTCCCTAGATAGCGCGCGGCGCATAGCGCACACTCTGAAAGGCGATGCGAATACGGTCGGAATCAAAGGCATCGCCAATCTGACGCATTCGCTTGAAGACATATTTATCGAATTAGCGAAGCAATCTGCCATTCCTAGCCGCGCGTTTGCGAACTTGCTTGTGCAAGCATCCGACTGCGTTTCGAGCATGGCAGACCATGTTTTAGGGCGCGGTGAAGCACCCAGCGATGCGCTCGGGGTGATGCAAGAAGTATTAAATGTAGCCAACAGCCTGACTGATGGCACGCCCATCAATGAATTAGAGTTTGCGACTAGTGTTTCAGGGTATGCAGTCGCTGCCGATGCCGCAAAAAGTGGCCGCGATTTTGCCCGCCAACCACTGGGCTCAGACGAATCCGCACTACAAACGGCTGAGCGTCTGGCGCAATTTAGTTTCGCGAACGTGCCAGCGGCGCGTGTCAGTACGGTCGCACCTGCGGATGCACCGATGCTGCAGATCCCTGCGGACGTATTAGACCGCTTGTTGGATTTTTCCTCGGAAGCACTGGTGTTGCTGCGGCAAATTGAAACGCAAATCAAGAGCGTTGATGAAGGTCAGGCGGAAATTGAGCGCCAACGTCAAGACGGTGCGGGTTTGCTGATCGAGTTGGATAACGCCGTCAATTTGCGGGGCATCGCACTGCAATCGTCACGCAAGCAAGGCGAAGACATTGATCCGCTGGAGCTGGATCAATACAACGAGCTTTACACCGTTACGCGCCGCCTGATGGAAGTGTCCGCCGATGAGCAGACCTCCAGAAACGTCATTGAGCGCGCCGCGCGTCGTTTGATTGAGTTAGCCGCCGAGCAAGAAAAAGTGCAGTTAGAGCTTCAAGATCAAATTATGCGCACACGACAAGTGTCGGTTAAAGACTTCGTAGGGCGCTTCCAACGTGCCGTGCGCCAGACTTCGAAAATGTTGGATAAAGACGTTGATTTTGTCGTGACCGGTCAAGACACCATGATTGATCGCGTGCAAATGGAAAACTTGGTTGACCCGCTGAT
>JBBQBR010000408.1:0-3355 GCA_038317875.1 Lysobacterales bacterium | reverse complement strand
CGCCTGAAAACCGCGACGCTGCCGGTCGCGACACTGTTGGCAGCAGTGCTGGGCAATGCAACGCGGGTCAGTACGGAATAGCCAGCAAAGCTAAACCCAATCGCGCGGCTGTAAATATTCGCTGAGTTCGGCCTCGGCGCTGCCCGCTTTTGGTACGTAGCCATATTCAAAGCGCACCTCGGGCGGCAGGCTCATTAAGATACTTTCAGTGCGCCCGCCCGATTGCAGGCCGAACAGCGTACCGCGATCCCAAACCAAATTAAATTCGACATAGCGACCGCGGCGATACAGCTGAAATTGGCGTTCGCGCGCACCGTAATCTGTCAATTTGCGCTTTTCGACGATCGGCTGATAAGCCTCAAAAAAGCCGTTGGCAACCGCGCGCAGATAGCCAAAGCAGTGCTCGAATCCGCTTTCGTGCAAGTCGTCAAAAAACAAACCGCCGATGCCACGCGCTTCGGCACGGTGCTTCAGATAAAAGTACTCGTCACACCATTTTTTGTAAGCCGGATATTTCTCCAACCCAAACGGGTCTGATAGCGCTTTCGCGACGCCATGCCAATGGCGAATGTCGTCTTGAATGGGATAAAACGGCGTCAAATCAAAGCCACCGCCAAACCACCCAACCGGCGCACTGCCGTCTTTTGTGGCTTGAAATAGCCGCACGTTCATATGCGTCGTCGGCACGTAAGGGTTGCGCGGATGGAATACCAAACTAACGCCCATCGCCCGAAAGCCCCGCCCTGCAAGCTCTGGACGTGCGGCCGAAGCGGACGGCGGTAGGCTCAGACCGCGCACATCAGATAAGCCCACGCCCGCTTGCTCGAAAACTTTGCCGCCTGCTAAAACGCGTGTACGACCACCGCCGCCGCCGATTGCTTCCGGACGCGTCCAAATATCCTCGCGAAATTTTGCCTCGGGCTCAAAACTTTCTATCAACGCACACAGGCGATCTTGTAGGTCCGTCAAAAAACTATAAACGCGATCACTATCAAGCGCATCTGGCTCGATCGGCTTTAAGTCCTGCGCCATTTTAAGGCTTGCCCAATGTGTTTTTAGTACCCAGCATGCGCGCTAATAAATCTAAGGCGCGGCTGACTTCCGGGCTTTGTAAGCTTTCTAACGCGGGTTTTGCCGCCAGCGCTGCGGCTGGCGCTTTCCCAGGAATGGGCGCTTTCCCAGGAATGGCAGGTGCAGGCTTCGGAATTACCACCGCCACTGGCTTTGCTTGCACTAGCACAGCTTCGGCCTTGTGCTGAACAGGTGCTGGCACTGGCGGAGACACCGGCATTGCCGATGGTTGCAAATCCGGCATTTCAGCGGCGCTTGCCGGAACTGAGTCAGGTTCGTGGCCGCTTGCAAATGGCGAAAGCTTCTCTAACTTTGGGGTGGATAGACGATTGTAGGCGTTGCGTAGGCTGGCGCTATCACGCTCTTGCCCGAAACCATTTTCACCTTCCATGCTGATATTTTTCTTGATCGCGGAGTCCGCATAGCGCGCCGCGAATTTGAGCTCAGCTAAAAAATCAAGTTCGCGGTCTTGCGCGTTTTCCAATTGCGCAGCGGCCGATACAGTTTCAGTTTTCGCCACGTCAATTGGCTTTTCAACGACTACTGGCGCAACCGGGGCGGCCACTGCGACTTGTTCTGCCGGTTTTTGCTCCACCGCTTTTAAGCCGCGCACCCAATGTTCGCGCACGAATAAATCGTTCTCGCGCAAGACGAATTCGCCCAGTCGATCAAACACCTCAGGGCCCATAAATTCTGCGCCGAGTTGACGCTTCACCTGCGCAAGTTGATCGACGTTTTCAAAAACGAAATGCACCACGTCTTCCTCAATATGCGCACGGATATTGAGTTTAGAATTGACGTAGCCGGTCGCTTGCACACTGGCTTGCACAATTAAACCCGTCGGGCCACGCTTTTCTTCTTTGATGCCGCCTAAAAGCAGGCGTTTAAAGGTTTCTGAGACAGCGCGCACTCGGTCGTAACTATTGAGGGTCAGACGCGTCGCCTTTTCGGTGTCGACCCGGGATTTCCAGCGGATCTCTAAGGTGTATTCATTCAAGCGGCTTTCGCCAGGCACGAATAGCCAATCAAAATTGGGGATGGACTCGAAGTTTCCATAGCCCGCAATTTCAAAGCTTTGCCGCACATCGGGGCGTATTTCTTTCAGCTGTCGATTTAGTTCACGCAAAAACTTTTCGAGGTTTTGCATCGCTGGCATTGTTTCATTTTGAAAACGCTGTTTACGCAAATCTTTCGAGGCGACTTCGTTGCTTTGCTCGCCTTTGAGCGCCTGTGCGCGTTCATTCAATCGTTGCAGGAGTGACATGATCTTGAATCCAATATTTCAATCTGGTGGCGCCAGCCACAGCACCTAAAGTTAGCAGTTTTCGCATTGATTTTGGCGATAAGATCGCGCTCTAAATTACTTACTAGGTCAAAAACATGCGCAAACTCGAACTATATTATTCACCTGGCTCCGCTTCACTGGTCGTACATTGGCTACTGATCGAGCTCAATTTGCCGCACACATTGCACGCGGTGGATTTATCTAAAGCGGAGCAAAAAAGCGCTGAGTACCTGATGCTTAATCCGGCGGGCGTGGTACCGACACTGATGATCGACGCCAACCCAATCACCGAAACGGCGGCAATTTGCCTGCATTTGGCCGACAGCTTCAAAGGTAGCCGCCTGGCACCGGTTCCAGGCACCGTTGAGCGGGCGCGCTATTATCAATGGATGTGCTTTTGCGCCAACACACTGCAGCCTGCATATCGCACTTGGTTCTACCCGGCTGAAGCCGCCGGCGAAGCGAGTGCAGAAGTGGCAAAAGCCGCGGCAGGTGCAAAAATTGTCGCCGCCTGGAAACAGGTTGAAGCACATCTTTCGGCAAATGGGCCTTATCTATTAGGTGCGCAAATAACAACGGTGGACTTTATGTTAACCATGTTGATGCGTTGGTCGCGCAACATGCCCACGCCTGCGCACAACTTGCCGGCATTGGGTGAATACGCCGCACGAATGAAGTCGCTGCCCAGTTTCGCCGAGCTTTATGCACGGGAAGGTTTGACGGAGTGGAGCTAAGCACGCCGGTGCGTTTAATAGCCGCACAAAAACAGCCGGGCATAGAAAACAATGCCCGGTCATTATAAACTGCGTGTGCGCGCTTGAACCGCCGTGCTTGTTTTTAAACCACCAGCACACCATTGTCACGGCGCGGTTTATCCTAAAACTTCATGCTTGCCTTCACATAAGCAAAGCGTCCGTTCGGAATGTCGTAGGTTGATGCGTCATAGCCATTAAGCGAGCAGGTGATGCAGATTGGTGGTTCTTTCTCGAACAGGTTATT
>JBBQBR010000407.1:0-3360 GCA_038317875.1 Lysobacterales bacterium | reverse complement strand
TTCAATTGCGCCTTTTGCCGCCGCAATCGCCGCGTGGTTGCTCACGCCCATGCCGGCCACCACTGATGAAAAGAGTACGACCGAGCCCGCTTGTTTGGCGTTGCTTAGTGCCGCCAAGTAGGCTTGCGTGCAGAAAAAAGCGCTGTCGATATTCGCTGACATGCAAGCGCGATACTGTTCTTCCTTTGTGCGCGCCAAAGGTGCAATGACGGTTGAACCCGCGCAATGCGCAAACGCGTTCGGCGGCGCGCCAAACGCATCTGTTGCGGTTTTGACGGCAAGCTGGGCGCCCGCAACGCTGGAAACATCGGCTTCAATAACGACATCATCAGCATCGGCCTGCAAGCTTGAGATATCCCTGCTAACCAACGCTAAGCGATAGCCTGCGCTACGAAGCGTTGCTGCAAGCGCCTGTGCCACGCCACCGCGTGCGCCCGTAATGAGTACCGTTTTCATCGCTTAAACTCCGTAGTTAATTGCATGTTTTGTTCCGGCAAAACGATAGTTTGGCTTCGTTGTTTTGCAAAAGCAAAGGCCGCTGAAATTAGCGTGCACAGCGTTGCACCAAGGTGAAGAATGGGCGCGATAAATGAAAGCTACGCAACCGAGGAACGCTAAATCACCGTAAAACCAAGCATTTTCACTGGAATTTAGGCAGAATGCGCGCCCTCTACCTTGCACGCGAAAACAAATGCCAAAAGACGATCAAATTGAAATGGAAGGCGTCGTTGACGAAACCTTACCGAACACAATGTTTCGGGTAAAGCTCGAAAATGGCCACATTATCACCGCCCACATTTCAGGCCGTATGCGCAAAAACTACATCCGAATTTTGACCGGCGACAAGGTCAAAGTTGAGATGACACCTTACGATTTAAGTAAAGGTCGCATTACGTTTCGACATAAATAGTTTCAAATCAGCTACTTACAATATTTTGTTAAAGCTACTTCTCGTTAGGCTCCACACCTTGTATACTTAGTGAACTTACAAGCCCCCCGCTGGAGCAAACCAATGGCGAACGCCGCAGAAGTTCACGATCTAGACGTTACTGTTGAGATCGAATTTGCAAAGAGCACCTGCCGCAGCGGCACCGATATTTCTGGCGTTGAAACCACACTTCTATTGCTGCGTTCGGCAGATGCGACGCTGACCACTTTGGATCGGCTATTTCGCCAGCACGGCATCAGCAGCGGCAAATTCAATATGCTGCTCACCATCGCTGCATTTAGCGCGCAAAATAAGCACGATGCACCGAAGCCCGCGCAAATCGCGCGCAAGCTTGGCGTGCGCCGCCCCACCATTACCGGCTTGTTGGACAATCTCGAAAAAGACGCCCTAGTCGAGCGAAAGCCGCATTTGACCGATGGCCGCGCACTGACGTTGGAATTGACCAAAAAAGGTAAAAAGTTGCTTGATAAGTTGCTGCCAGACTATTGGAGCATTCTAGAAATGCTATCCGCCCCGCTCAATGCGTCCGAACGCAAGGGCATGCTTCGTGGCGTTGAGAAGGTCTACAAAGTGCTGCCGCTGCTCTCTGGAAATGACGATTGATGACGCGTAAACGCATCTAGGAAACGAAAGCATGACGCGAACACCTGACTTTCGCGTCTTTTTTTTGGGCGATATGGCGCTACAAGTGGTAGGCATTGACACCCTGCCCTCACCGCATTTGAGTCAAACGCTGCGGGCACTTGCGCACTATATGCGCGATTTTCCTTTTGTCAGTGCGGCAATTTGCGCTTTTGACAATGTCACCTTGCTGTTGAAGCCAGATACTGACGCGAAGTTTGCATTGCAGGCGGTACAACGCGCGCTCGGGCAAGAATTTAGTTCTAGAGCTGAAAATAAAGGCCATACTCATCTAATTTGTTTTAGCCGTGCTGCGCTTGACGTCGAATTTCGGTCAGATTTAGCGGCACTTGCGACACATGCAAGGCAATCAGAACACGAATGGTTAACCCAGTTTTGCGCCACAGTCTTCACCGTCGCCATGATCGGTTTTAAGCCCGGCTTCCCGTATTTACTTGGGCTACCCGAAGCACTCGCAATGCCGCGCTTAGCGAAGCCGAGGATTAGCGTCGTAAAAGGCAGCGTCGCAGTTGGTGGCGCTTTTGCGGGCATCTATCCTGCGCGCTCAGCCGGCGGTTGGCACGTCATTGGCGTTACCGATGCAATTTTGTTCGATGTAGCACGTGCAGAACCGTGTTTATTTGCCGCTGGCGATTCCGTGCGATTTGAGCTGCAGGAAAGTTAATTCCATTGTTAGATCAAAGGGATCAACGACGGCGAACTAAATGTGCAGTGCCATTACGCACTACATTATGCGAATTAAGTTAATCTTGCATACCGACCATTTCGGCGAATTGGCTTTTTGAATGTATGCGAATAAAGTTTTCGTGCATACCGACTATTTCAACGAATTGGCTTTTTGAATGCATCAGCGCTACATTCAGCGCATGCTATCGCGCACCTATCTCGCTAATCAGATGTTAATCGCCATGCCCGCCATGGACGATCCGAATTTTTCGCGCAGCGTGACTTACATGTGCCAGCACGATGCTGACGGCGCAATGGGAATTGGCGTATCCCGCTCTGCCAACTTTCGGCTAATCGAAGTGTTGGAACAAATGAAAATAAGCACCGCGCTACCTGAAGTGGCAGCTCAGCCGGTATTTTTGGGCGGCCCGGTGCAAAATGATCGCGGCTTTGTTTTGCATGAGCCTTGTGGTGATTATCTAAGCAGCATGCAGTTGCGTGGCGGCCTGTGTCTAACAACTTCACGCGATTTGCTGGAAGCAATCGCTGAAGGCGAAGGGCCGCGCCATTATCTGGTCGCACTCGGCTTTTCTGGCTGGGGCGAAGGTCAATTGGAAGCGGAAATTTCGCAAAATTCCTGGCTCAATGCGCCGGTAAGTCGTGAACTTATGTTCTCCACCCCGATCGAGCAGCGCTGGCAAAAAGCCGCCGCGCTGATGGGCGTCAACTGGCATTCGATGGCAGGTTACGTCGGGCACGCATAAGTTTTACCAAACTCCAGAGCGCTTATTTTCGCGCTGGCAGCACTAGTTCAGGGTCTAGCTTTTCTTGATACCACTGCACTTGAAAGTGTAAATGCGGGCCGCTTGAGCGCCCAGTGGTGCCGATCGCCCCGATACGTTCGCCGGCAGTCACCATTTGCCCTTCTTTCACCGCGATTTCGCTCATGTGAATATAAACCGTGTTGATGCCAAAGCCGTGATCAATGATCAGCGTTTTGCCGGTCATAACCATGCCGGCGTGTGCAAGCGTAACTTTGCCAGACAGCGCGGCGAGCACAGGTGTGCCAGTGGGTGCTGCCATATCCAGACCCAAATGCGGGC
>JBBQBR010000406.1:0-3365 GCA_038317875.1 Lysobacterales bacterium | reverse complement strand
TCGTCAAGGCGGC
The DNA here is from genome assembly GCA_038317875.1 of Lysobacterales bacterium. GTDB lineage: Bacteria > Pseudomonadota > Gammaproteobacteria > Xanthomonadales > SZUA-5 > JANNYA01. Next base: position 3,352 of record JBBQBR010000406.1, on the reverse strand, counting down.
GAAGGATGTTGACGAAATCTTGCTCGCCACCGACTTAGATCGTGAGGGTGACGCGATTAGCTGGCATATCGCTGAAATTTTGCGCAGTAAAAAGCTGACTAAAGACTTGCCGATGAATCGCGTAACCTTTTCGGAAATTACGCCGAAAGCGATCCGCGCCGCGATCGCGAATCCACGGCCGCTGGCGATGGATTTAGTCAATGCCCAACAGGCGCGTCGTGCGTTGGATTATTTGGTCGGTTTTAAAGTTTCCAAAGTGCTGTGGGCGAAAGTCAGTGGTGCTAAAAGTGCGGGCCGCGTGCAAAGCCCGGCGTTGCGCATGATCACCGAGCGCGAGGATGAAATTGAAAGTTTTATCGCGCAAGAATATTGGACGATTGAAGCAGGGTTGAATCAAAACGGCGGCGTTTTTAGCGCCAAATTGACGCACTACCAAACCGAAAAACTGAGCCAGTTCGATCTAAACGAGGCCGGCAGCGCCAATGCGGCGCGCGCAAATTTGCTCGGCCATGCGATGCGCATCGGCGAAACGGCGCGCGCTGCAGGGCCGTTGGGCGCATTGAAAGTAACCGATATTCAACGGAAAGATCGTCAGCGCCGCCCGGCGGCGCCGTTTACGACCTCAACGCTGCAGCAGGAAGCATCACGTAAGCTCAATTTTGGCGCGCAGCGCACCATGCGCACCGCCCAGTCTTTGTATGAAGGTGTGGCGACCGGCGAAGGGCAGGTCGGTTTAATCACCTACATGCGTACCGATTCGGTGAATTTGAGCAATGATGCGCTGGCAGATTTGCGCGCCACGATCAGCAATTTGTTTGGGCCGCATTTATTACCTGCGGCACCCATCGAGTACAAAAACAAAAGCAAAAATGCGCAAGAAGCGCACGAAGCGGTGCGCCCAAGCTCGGCCGCGCGCACGCCGGAATCGGTGCGCAAATATCTTAAAGACGACGAGTTTCGCTTATATGAGTTGATTTGGAAGCGCACCATTGCCTGCCAAATGAAGCCAGCCGTGCTCAACACCGTCAGCGTCGATCTGGAATGCGGCAAGGGTAATAGCTTTAGAGCGAATGGCTCGACCGTGGTCGAAGCCGGCTTTTTAACCGTTTACGAAGAAGGCCGCGACGTCAAAACGGAGGACGATGAATCAAACATGTTGCCAGTGCTAACCATTGGCGATTTGGTGCCGCTGGAAACCTTAGACGCGGATCAACACTTCACTGAGCCACCGCCGCGCTATTCGGAAGCGACGCTGGTCAAGCAAATGGAAGAAATTGGCATAGGTCGCCCGTCTACCTATGCCAGCATTATTCAAGTGCTGCTCGCGCGTGACTACGTGATTTTGGAAAATAAGCGCTTTACGCCGACCGATGTTGGGCGCGTGCTGATTCGCTTTTTGAGTGGGTCGTTCCCCGATTACGTGGACTACGAATTCACCGCGAAGTTAGAAGATGAGCTGGATGAGATTGCGGCCGGCGAAAAGCAGCCGATTCCGCTGCTGGAAAAATTCTGGAAGCGCCTGACCGAATTGGTCGCGTTAACAGAAAATTTGACGCGTGCAGAAGCCTCGAACGCGCGAGTTTTGGGCGTGGATCCAGTATCTGGTAAAGAAATTAGCGTGCGGATTGGCCGTTTCGGGCCATTCGCGCAGATCGGCACCAAGGACGACGAAGATAAGCCAAAGTTTGCCTCGCTTCGGCCCGGTCAGAAGATGGATTTCGTCACACTGGATGATGCGCTGAAATTGTTTGAGCTACCGCGCAAGCTGGGTCCTGATCATCAGGGCCGCGAGATTACCGTTGCAGTTGGCCGCTTCGGGCCATTTGCGAAAGTCGGGCCAATGTATGTGTCACTCGCGAAAACGGATGATCCGTACGAAATTACCCACGCCCGCGCGGTTGAGCTGATTCAAGAGAAAGAAGCGATGCTGGCCGCGCGCGTCATCAAGACTTTTAATGATGGCGCGATCCAAATTTTGCAGGGCAAATACGGCCCCTACATTACTGATGGCGTGAAAAACGGCAAAATTCTTAAGGGCATGGAAGCGCTTGATCTGTCTCTGGAAGACTGTTTAGCGGCGTTAGAAATTGCGCCTAAAGGCAAGCCAAAAAGCTCCGCTGCAGCGGCAAAGAGTGCGACTGAACGCGCGAAACGCGATATTAAAGCCAGCCGTGGGAAAAGCGCCACGGTTAAAACTGCGAAGAAGGTGGCGAGCAAAACTGCGAAAGCCGATTCAGCTGGCGTAGTCGTCAAAAAGCCAGTTGTCAAAAAGGCAGTTGTCAAAAAGGCAGTTGTCAAAAAGGCCGCCGCGAAAACGCCGGTTGCGAAAAAGGCAGGTGTCAAGAAAGCAGGCGCTAAGAAAAAGGCCGTTAAAAAGACGGTTGCAAAGTAAAGTGGCGAAAAAAGTGGTCAGCTAAGGGCAGCAGCGTCCAAGTAACTGCAGAATAATCCTGACCCTTCTGGGGCGTGACCATGACAGTGTGCGCTGACTTGACAATAGACTGACCGGTCTATAGAGTGCTCAGCATGGCCACCAACTCCGTCAACATCAACCCCGCCTCGACCCGCGAACGTTTAATCGCCGCGATGGTCGATGCCCTACGAACCAAGGGTTTCCATGGCGTCGGCTTGACCGAGCTGTTGCTGGCGGCACAGGCACCCAAAGGCGTGCTTTACCACCATTTCCCGGGTGGGAAGTCGGAATTGGCAGTCGCTGCAATAGACGCTGTTATCAGTGAAATCACGACGGGCCTCGGCAAGCTGTTGCAGCGCCATGCTGACCCAGCATCGGCGCTAGAGGCGTGGATGGCGTTCGCACAGAACAAGCTAGCAGGCAGCGGCTTTGAGCAAGGTTGCCCATTGGCCGCGATTGCATTGGAGTCCACGCCGGAGGATGGCGCTATTCGCGCGGCTCTAGCGAACGGGTTCGCTGCTATTCGCGCAACTTTGCTGCAGACGCTGCATTCGGCGGGCATCGAAGCGGACCGCGCGCGCAATTTGTCGGCACTGATTGTTTCAGCGTACGAAGGCGCACTAGTTCAAGCGCGCGTGGCCGGCAGCGTGGAGGCAATGAGCGATACCGCCGCCGCCTTGCTGGACCTGGTGCGCATGACCCTGCCCAAAAAAACATCACTGACTGTTAATCCCGAAAGCTTGTGACTCCAGAGCCCATCACTGCACGTAGGATTAACTTGCGCGCCGGCGACGGCTATCCGCTAATCGCACTGCGTTATGACGCACTAGGCACCAAGCGCGGGCATCTAGTTGTGGCCGGGGCAACCGGCGTGCCGCAGCAGTTTTACCGTCATTTCGCCGTGTTTGCCGCCGAGCAGGGTTTTGACGTGCTAACACT
>JBBQBR010000405.1:0-3378 GCA_038317875.1 Lysobacterales bacterium | reverse complement strand
GGCGGCGGATTGCGCGGCGGTTTTGCAAGTCATGGCCGGGCACGACTTGCGCGACGGCACGTCTTTAGATGTACCGGTGCCGGACTATCAAAAGGCGTTGGCGCATTCGGTGGCCGGCTTAAAAATCGGTTTACCGCGCGGCATTTTTAGCGGTGCGCAAGCCGGTTTAGATCCAGCGGTGTTAGCGGCGACGCGTGCAGCGCTGTCGAGTTTGGAAAAACTTGGCGCGGTGCTGGTCGATATTGATCTTGCGCACCTGGACGCAGCGCTCGCGGCCTATTATGTGATCGCCCCCTGCGAGGCCAGCTCGAACTTGGCGCGCTTTGATGGCGTGCGCTACGGGCACCGCTGTGAAAACCCAAAATCACTCAATGATTTATACCTGCGCAGCCGCAGTGAAGGCTTTGGTGCGGAGGTGCAAAAGCGCATTTTGCTGGGCACTTACGCGCTGTCTGCGGGTTATTTCGACGCGTATTATCTGCGCGCCCAGCGCGTGCGGCGTCTGATTGCGCAGGCGTATCAAGCGGCATTTGCAAATGTCGATTTGATTGCGATGCCAACGACACCGACCGTTGCGTTCAAAAAAGGGCAACAGGAAAGCAATCCGCTGAGTGAAATTCTGGCTGATATTTTTACCGTGGGCGTCAATCTAGCCGGTTTACCGGCGATTAGCATTCCCGCAGGATTTAGCACCGATTTGCCAATAGGTTTGCAGCTAATTGCGCCGCATTTGGCGGAAGAAAAGCTATTTTGCGCCGCGCATCAGTTTCAGCTGCACACCGAGTTTCATCGCGCCGTGCCGCCCACTTTTTCTAACGCTACGACTAGAGCAGCAACATGAGCGCGACGTTTGAAGCCGTGATCGGTTTAGAAGTCCACGTCCAGCTGGCAACCAAAAGTAAGATATTTTCCGGCTCGGCCACACGTTACGGCGCCGCGCCGAACGCGCAAGCCAGCGCCGTGGACTTGGCCATGCCTGGAACACTGCCGGTGATGAACGCGGCAGCTGTTGAAATGGCGGTGCGTTTTGGCTTAGCCGTGAATGCCGAAGTCGCGCAGATGAGCGTGTTCGCGCGCAAAAACTACTTCTATCCAGACTTGCCTAAAGGCTATCAAATTAGTCAGTTTGAACTGCCCGTGGTGGTCGGTGGCACCGTTGAGGCATCACTCGAAAATGGCCGCACATTGAGTGTGCAACTCACCCGCGCGCACTTAGAAGAAGACGCCGGCAAAAGCGTGCACGACGCGTACTTTGGCAAAAGCGGCATCGATTTGAACCGCGCAGGCACGCCGCTGCTGGAAGTCGTCAGCGAGCCGTGCATGGCAAGCGCTGCCGAAGCGGTAAGCTATCTCAAAGCGCTGCATACCTTGGTCAAGTCGATCAAAATTTGTGACGGCAATATGGCCGAAGGCAGTTTCCGCTGTGACGCGAACGTGTCGGTACGCAAAGTTGGGGCCGAGAAACTGGGCACCCGCGCCGAAATCAAAAACGTCAACAGTTTTCGGTTTGTCGAAAAAGCGATCAACTATGAGATTGATCGGCAAATTCGCATTATTGAAAGCGGCGGCAGCGTGGTGCAGGAAACGCGCCTGTACGACGCCGCAAAAAATGAAACTAGGCCGATGCGCAGCAAAGAAAATGCCGACGACTATCGCTATTTTCCTGACCCAGATTTACCGCCGCTGGTGATTAGCGCGGCGATGATCGAACGCGTACGCGCCACGATGCCCGAGCTGCCCCGCGCACGCCGCGAACGCTACGTCAGCACGCTGCATTTGAGCGAATACGAAGCGGATCAATTGGCATTAAGTGCCGATCACGCGGAATATTTTGAAGCCACGTTAACAGCGCTACAAAAGCCGGACGCCAAGCTGGTGGCAACCTGGATGATGGGCGAGCTAGCCGCCAAGCTCAACGCGGCGGAGCTGGAATTGGACGCGACGCCGGTATCGGCAGCGCGCTTTGCTGGGCTGCTGGATCGCCTAAACGACGGCACGCTCAACAGCAAGCTTGCCAAGCGCGTGTTGGATGCGATGTGGTCATCTGATGACTCTGCGGATGCGCTAATTGCCACGCTGGGCCTCAAGCAAATGCGCGATGCCAGCGCGATTGCAGCACTACTGGATGAGGTGATTGCCGCGAATCCGACCCAGGTGCAGCAGTATTTGAACGGCAATGAAAAAGTCTGGCAATTTTTGATCGGGCAAGCGATGAAAGCCAGCCGTGGGCAGGCGAATCCGGCGGAGTTGACGGCCATATTGCGGGCTAGGTTGGTGGTGCACAAGTGAGTCTAACTGGCGCTGCGACACCCAGTCGCAGCGTTAAAGTCGCCACCTTCATTGCCAGACGCACCTGGATAATCCTGCTTGCCAGCGCGCTCGGCCACTTAGGCGCATGGCATTGGTTTCTGGATCTTTTCGCGCATTTTCGCTGGCAGTATCTATTTGCCTCGCTGCTTTGTTTATCAGCCGCGATTTACGCAAAAAAGGCGCGCTTGATCGGCCTAAGCTTTGCCGTTTTAGTCTGGGATTTTGCGCTGATCGCGCAATACCCATTCGCGAATCCAAACGCTGCGCCGAGCGCAGCCGAACCGCTAAAAGTACTATTTGCGAACTGCGCGATGACCGACAAAGGCGATGCCTTGATTGCGCTGATTCGCGCCGAAGCCCCGGACGTGATTGGTATTGCCGAACTTTCCGATGAATTCAGTCAGCGTCTCAAGGCGGAGTTTAGCGCCAGCCACAGCGTGCAAGCGCTGGCTCCCGACCCCGGCTGGCAAGGCATTGGTGTGTTGGTCAAAAATGGCCGCTTAGCGAATGCCAGCGCCGATTTGGTTGATCCCGCTGAGCTTGAATTTCCCACTGCAAGAGTGCGCTGGCAGGGTGGCGAGCTATTGGTCGTGCATCCCATTCCACCGGTTGCATCCGATGCCGCCGCAAGCCGCGACGCCTTTTTCGCGGCGTTAACCAAATACGCGGCGCGCCAGCCGCGCTCGCAAACACTCATCGTTACCGGTGATTTCAACGCGACGGTTTGGTCTGCAGCGTATCGTCAGATGCAAAATGCCGGCGATTTTGTGGATTCAAGCGTTGGCTTTTGGCCCACGCCCACATGGCACGGGCCGAATGCATGGTTTGCGCCGCTCAGTATCCCAATCGATCAGCTGCTGCTGCGCGGCCCAGGTTCGGTGCGCGCGCGACGGGTATTGAGCAACCCTGATTCGGATCACTCGGTGCTGGTCACCACGCTGATGCTGGCGCCTCTGGCAACTCTGGCAGCGCAATAAGCTTACGCAGCCGATCGAAAAGCGTTCGCGGCTGGGCGCGATCAAAAGCCTCGGCGTGTCAGTTCCGACGCTGTATCGCTGGATTCCTGCC
>JBBQBR010000404.1:0-3420 GCA_038317875.1 Lysobacterales bacterium | reverse complement strand
GCAAAGTCAAATCTGGCAACACGCAGTTGCAAGATCAAATCGCTGCACTTGAAAAACTAAGCGGCGGGCGCTTAGGCGTTGCGGTCATTGACACTGCCAGCAATAGCCGCTTTCACTGGCGTGGCGACGAGCGCTTCCCGCTCTGTAGCACCTTCAAATTCATCTTGGCAGCGGCGGTTTTACAGCGCGTCGAGCGTGGCCAAGAACGCTTAGATCGTTTGATTCCTGTGTATTCAGCAGACTTGCTCAGCAACTCGCCTGTCTCTGAAACCTTTGTCGGCAAGTCAGGCGCGAGCGTGGCAAAACTATGCGAAGCCAACATTATTTGGAGCGACAACACCGCTGCCAACCTTTTGCTGGCCACCATTGGCGGCCCGGCTGGGCTAACTCAATTTATTCGCGGACTTGATGATGCGATCACGCGCTTGGATCGCAATGAACCCAAGTTAGGGGAATGCACACCGGGCGATCTACGCGATACCACGACACCGTTGGCGATGCTGGGAACCATGCGGCGCTTGTTGATTTCCGAGGACTCCAAGCTCAGCCAGCGCTCGCGCGCGCAGTTGATAGCATGGCTAGTCGATAACCGCACCGGCGATACCCGCTTGCGCGCAGGTTTGCCTAAAACCTGGAAAGTCGGCGACAAAACCGGTGCCGGGGGGCACGCTACCAATAACGACGTTGCGATTGCTTGGCCGCCCGGCAAAGAGCCGTTGTTAATCGCAAGCTATTTGACCGAATCCACGCTTGATGCGCCTGGCATACAAGGCATTCATGCAAGCGTAGCCAAGGCAATAGCGGCGTGGCAGGCCCAATAGATTCGACCCACAAACAATTTGCTTGAGCGTAAACATAATCTCAACCAGATCGCTTTGTGCTGCCATTACATCTTCAATCGACTTATACGCGGCCGGGCTTTCATCAATCACATCGCTATCTTTACGGCATTCCACACCCAGCGTTGCTTCACGATATTCTTTCAAGGTGATGCGCTTTTTTGCCTCAGTGCGGCTTGTTACGCAAGTCGATTTCACGCTGACCTTGTTACTTGCCAGATACAGTCGCGCGGCGCACTATTAAGTAAGGAAAAAAGTACAGAAATAGCAGAATGCAAGCCACGATTGCCAGCAAAGGGCAGATTACGATCCCGATACAAATCCGCAATCGGCTTAACTTATTACCCGGCCAGCGGCTCGAATTTGACGAACTTGCGCCGTTTATCAAAGCCACCAAAGCAGTTGACCGCAACCGAATGCAGCTGGCCTGCGGCGTATTGGCGAACGAGCTAGCAACAGTGTCGGTAGTCGAGGCGCTTGATGGGCTTCGCGGACCTGTTGACGAACCGTTCATTGCGCAGCAGCGCTCTACTATTAACGCGTCAGTGAAGTCAAAAAAGTCGCACAAATGAAAACTGCAGTAGACACCTCCGTACTGCTCGCCATTACGAAGGGTGATCCATTTGCCGATGCTTCGATTGATGCGCTCAGTGCAGCACTTACCTGTGGCGACTTGCTTTGCTGCGATGTGGTCGTTGCAGAGCTGAGCGCATTTTTCGCAACTCCGATCAATTGCGAGCATTTCTTGAACATTTAAATGTCGTCTGTGATCGCACCAGTTTTCTTGCCAGCGATAAAGCGGGCAGGCTTTTTGCTCGGTATCGTGCCAATGGTGGTCAACGCCAGTCATTAATTCCCGATTTCTTGATTGGTGCGCATGCAGTCACAGATTGTGATGCGCTGATTGCATTTGATCGCGGCTACTTGAGAACGATGTTTAGAGGGCTCAAGGTTATTGTTCCAACCCAGGCGAATTAAATTCGGCGTTTGCAAATCTCAAACATTCAACGGGAAACGCCCCCTAAACACTGCGCCATCTTCTTGCTTGACATCCGCGCGCACGCTGCCGCTGTGTTGTCAAAAACCGTGCATGGTCGCGAACAAGTCATGAATATTCGTGTTTGTAGTACGATCTGGGATTGCAACGTGCGCACTTTGCGCATTTTTGTTTGGGGGAATTTCATGACGCGCATTTGCTGGATTTTTTGGACACTCATCATCTTAGTAAACCCGGCAAGCGCTGGCGTCTACAAGTGGACCGATGCCACTGGGCAAGTTCAATATTCCGATCGCCCGCCAGCCGCTCAGAGCGCGAATGCAAAAGTAATGCGGGTACAGGGTTCGACCGGGCCAGAAATGGAGCGCGTATGTGCTTTTATAGCGGCTTCAGTGCCAGAGTTGATGGCAGGATTACGTAAATCAATGAGTTCGGGCGAAGCCCACGCAGCCGGCGGCAAAATTGACGATAAACTGGCAGAACGCGGCTTGGACGGCGCCAACTTTAAGCGTTTGCTGAGCATGCTCTATTCCTTTCCCGTCGATGAGCAAAGCTACATTGCTGACGGCTATGTTTATTCAACAAATGACGGCGGTGCGATTATCCTGCGCGCCAAGCTAGAGATAAAAAATGCCTGTTTGGCCGGGCGCTTCGGGCATTTCGACACGGTCAAGAAATCCACGCCTCAGCCCGCCGGTGCCACATCGGTAAAATCGGGCACTGGCACGGGATTTTGGATCGATGCTGATCGTATCGCAACCAGTTGGCACGTTGTGAATGGTGCGTCCACCATTCAAGTAACGGACGCGAAGGGCGGGTTACACGATGCACGGTTGTTCGCTCACGATGACGATAACAACGTTGCGGTGCTGCAGGTATTTGGCGCGCAATGGCCCACCTGTTTGAAGGTATCGCTCACAGAGGCCGGGCTTGGTGCCGATGTTTTCACGGTAGGCTTTCCCCAAACCGAAATTTTGGGTGTCAAACCTAAACTTTCGACGGGCGTTATTAGCAGTCGCTTCGGACTGCGTGATGATCCAAGAACATATCAGATTTCTGTTCCAGTTCAGGCCGGCAATAGCGGCGGCCCGCTGTTAAATAGGCAAGGTGAAGTGGTCGGGGTTGTCGCCTCAAAACTAAACGCCGCAGAAGTCTTCAATTGGACGGGAGATTTGCCCCAGAACGTCAATTACGCCGTGAAATCTCTACCGTTGCAACAACTCATTGGGGCGACGAAAAGCGCGACATTTGTAACAGGCGTCGGTGCAGAAACGCTTGCGCCGCAAGTAGAAATGGCTGTGGTTTTGATTCGCGTACAGTAATACGGTCGACAACAAGCCCTTTGACAAGTAGCCGTTGCCGACATTCACTCGCCCTATGATCAGGGCGGCACGCCGCCCAGCCCGGCAGGCAATTTTTATCCGAACGCCAATCTGAATTTGTTAGGCAGCGTCTATCCAAATTCCTTACTGGATCAATTGCGCATGGTGGCGCGCATGATCAAAATCAGTCGCGATCCAGCCGCTGGCGTGGATCAATCGCGGCAAATTTACTATGTGCGCCTGGGCGGCTTTGACACACACA
>JBBQBR010000403.1:0-3431 GCA_038317875.1 Lysobacterales bacterium | reverse complement strand
AAGTGCCCAAAGGCTTGCCAACTACACTGGTATTTGATCGGCAAGGACTATTGCTGAAAAAATTTCTAGGCCCGGTCACGCTTAGCGATATCGAAAAAGTCATCGTTGCCGCTGGTGCAAGCGCAAAGACCGCTAAAAAGTGAAAAGTCAACTTTGAGAATTAAGCAGTGAGCGCTTTGACCAAGCTCGGGCGTGAATTCCTGGTGCGCGGGCGGGTGCAGGGCGTTGGTTTTCGCGCCGCTACCCAGCGCGAGGCGATGCGCCTTGGGCTAGTTGGTCATGCCAATAATTTGCCTGACGGTGCGGTGCGGGTGCGTGCGTTTGGCAGTGATTTAGCCTTGGATGCGCTGGCGCAATTTTTAGCGCAAGGCCCGCGTTTTGCGCGTGTTGATATTTTGACGCAGATGCCGATAGCGGTGTTTGATAGCGTTTTGCTTTGCTTTTCAACGGGCACAGAAAGTTAATGTTGCCCGGTAATCAAGCCCATGCGATTGCAAGTCAAACTGCACAGCTTGAAAGCGCATTGGATCGCGGTGATTTAATCGCTGCAAAGGCGCTTGCCCACGATTTGACTCGGCGGATGCCTAACCAACCGGAACATTGGCGCACGGCGGCCCTAATTGCGGTGCATTTAGGGGAAACGGACGCGGCGGTCAGTGGCTTACGCCGGGCGATTGCGTTAGCGCCAGAGTCCGGCACGCTGCGCGCTGAGTTGGCAGCGGTTTTAGATTTGCGGGGCGAAATTGGCGAAGCGCAATCGCAGCTGCATGAGGCGATCCGGCTGGACCCGGGCGAAATTAAGCATCGGCTTAAGCTTGCGGCGGTTTTGCTGAGCGCGGGCAAGCCCGCAGAAGCGGCGATGTTGGCGCGCCAAGTGGTGGCGCGTGCGCCAAATTTGCAGGCCGGCTGGTACGTGCTGGCCGACAGCGCCTATGCGCAGGGCGACTGGCAGGCGGCGCTGCGCAGTTTCGAGCGTGCATTAGAGTTAGCCAGCCACGATGGCGCATCGGCATCGGCTAGGCTTTGGTACAACGTGGGTTTGTGCATGGGGAAATTGCAGTCGCCCGAACGTGCGCTGATCGCCTATGACCGTGCGTTGGCGCTTGATCCAAAGCTTTATACCGCACTTGCGCAGCGTGTTTTTACCCAGCGCGTGTTGGCCGATTGGCGTGATTTGGCGGCGAACAGTAACCGCTTAATCGAGTTGGTCAAGCTGGGCGTGCCTGGAATTACACCGTTTTCATTTTTGGCCGAACCGGCTAGTGCTCTTGACCAACTTAGCTGCGCGCGTACGATGAGTAAGCAGGTGGCGCGTGGGATCGGGGTCGGATTTGCGACCGCAGATAAACACCGAGGTTTGACACCCAGAGGTTTGAATCGAACAAGTTTGCACAGCGTAGAGCGTAAATTACGCCTAGGATTTGTCAGCAATGGTTTTGGTCAGCATCCAACCGGGCTGCTGACAGTTGAGTTTTTTGAATTGCTTGATCGCACGCGCATGCAAACGCTGCTGTTTGCCACCGCGCCGTCAGACGGTGGACCCATTCGCCAACGTTTGGCGAATGCGGTCGAGCTGATTTGCGATTTGACGCACCTGCCGGCGCACGCCAGTGCAAAGAAAATACGCGAGCTTGAGGTGGACATACTGTTCGACTTGCGTGGTTTTGGCGATGGCGGCACCCCAGAATTGTTTGCGCTGCGCCCGGCACCGCTGCAAGTGAATTGGCTAGCCTATCCAGGAACCTCCGGCGCGCCCTGGATGGACTATGTTTTTGCCGATGCACATGTGTTGTCGCCCGCTATTCGTGCGGGTTTTAGCGAAGCGGTCGTGCATTTGCAGGCACCGTTTCAGCCCTACGACGCGCAAACCAAAGTGGCCGAGTTAAAGGCAAGATCGACGTATGGATTTCCAGAAAATGCGGTCGTGCTGTGCAGTTTAAACAATAGCTACAAAGTCAATTCAGATGTTTTTTCGAGCTGGTGTCGTATTTTGCACGCGGTGCCGAATGCGATGCTTTGGCTTCTGCGTACGCCAGCCGCAGATGCTTACGCGAAAAACATCCAGGCACGCGCGACTGCTGCCGGTATTGACCCCGCGCGGATTGTATTTCTGCCCAAAATGCCGCACCCAGACTATTTAGCCGCGTTGGCGCACAGTGATTTATTTCTGGACACTTTCCCTTACGGTGCCCATACCACAGCACGTGACGCGCTGTTCGTCGGTTGCCCGGTACTGACCATTACTGGCGATACCTTTGCCGCGCGCGTGGCGACTAGCCTCAATGTGGCGGCAGACATGGCCGCATTTAATACGCCCGATGTTGAGCACTACATTGCGAACGCAATCCAACTGGCGAATGCGCCCGAGCAGCTGAAACTGTGGCGTGAAAAACTTGTTGCAGCGCGGCCGAAATTATTTGACAGCGCAAAATTCGCCGAGAAATTCATGTGCGCAGTCGAGTTGATTGATGCGCATGCGCGGCGTGGACTGGCACCACAAGATTTGCGATTGGACTGAGATTTGAGCGGTGAACCATGTTGGCCTCTTACGTGCTGTGTGCGTTAACGAACTGATATGAATGGCAAAAATGTCTATGTTTGAGATCGTGATGGCGGCATTAAACCCAGCTAAAGAACCGTGCACCTGTTTGTTAACTGAAGCCATTGATCGAAAAATACGCTAACCCCAATTTCAGAGTTCGTTCGTCAGAATGTTTGAAACCGCTCAATCGAATGGTCAAATCCGAAGGAATAAAAATGAACCTTAAAACACTTGCTACAGCCATTACTTTGTTTACTGCAGGATTGCTCAGCGCGACGCCTGTGCAAGCGGGCAGCTTGGTTGACATTGAAGTGCTTGCACGTGCGGGTTACCGTGGAAATCTGCCGAGCTACTGGTACCGCGGTCAAAACTATGTCGAGGGCCGTCAAAATCAAGAGTTTCGCGTACGTTTAAAAAATAAAACCGCCGAGCGCGTGATGGCGGTTTTAAGCGTCGATGGCGTCAACGCGATTTCAGGTCAAACGGCGGGCGTCAACCAGACGGGTTACGTATTAGCGCCGTATCAAACGCTTGATGTCGATGGCTGGCGTAAATCGAACGTGCGAACTGCTGCGTTTTACTTCACCCACATCAACGATTCTTACGCCGCACGCACACAGCGGCCGGAAAATGTGGGCGTGATCGGCGCAGCGATATTTCGTGAGTTGCGCTACGAGTACGATGAACCGCAATACGATGAGTATTCACAAGACGACGATTATTACCCGAATGGCAAATCTGCTGGCGCGAGCCAGACGCCTTCAAAGCGCGGCACTCCAGAAGCGGGAAAACCAGGTGCGGCAAAGTCCGGCGAGGCTGCTAGCCCACAAAGCAAATCTTATGGGCAACAAAATGGCGCTGCCGCCCCCGGTGCGCCTTTGGGAACAGG
>JBBQBR010000402.1:0-3438 GCA_038317875.1 Lysobacterales bacterium | reverse complement strand
TTTTCGACGATAAACGCTTGTAGCTGGGCTGGGGTTTTTAGCGCTCGACTGATCAGCGGCGCGCCGCTCAGCAGTTCGTACAATAAGCCGCCCAAGGCGTAAACATCAGTGCCAACACAAACGGAGCTGCCTAAAAGTTGTTCCGGCGCGGTCGCATACAGCGAGAAAAAGCGCTGTTGCGTCAAGGTATGCGGTGCGTGTCGATCTAGGCTTTTGGCGATACCAAAATCGAGCAATTTCACGCAGCCACTTTCGTCGACCAAAACGTTATCGGGCTTAATATCGCGGTGCACGATGAAATAGTCGTGCGCATATTGCACGGCGGCAATGACTTGGCGAAATAGGTTCAGACGTGCCGGGATATTGAGTTTGTGTTGATCGCAGTATTCGGTAATGGGCAAGCCCTGCACCAATTCCATCGCAATCCACGGCCGGCCATCGTCCGCTGTGCCAGCATCGAGTAAACGCGCAATATTCGGGTGGGTCAACTTAAGCAGCGTGCGCTGTTCTAGCGCAAAGCGCTCTTGTAGTTCGCTGCTGTCGCTTTCCAGCTTCAAAATTTTGAGCGCGACAATTTGCTCAACGCCCGCCACCACGCGCTTGGCACGCCAAACTTCGCCCATGCCACCTTGGCCCAACAGCCCGAGCAGCTCAAATTGCGGAATGCTGCTGCGCGCCTGCACGGCACCCGTGATCGCCGCACTCAGCGAGGCGGTGTCGAAAGGCGTGGATTCGTCCGAGTCTGCGGCGGCAATGGATTCGGCCGCGTCGATCGCTAATAGCTCGGCGAGTTCGGCGGCGAGAGCGGGCTGGGTGGCCTGTAATTCGGCTAACTTTTGCGCCTGATCTTCTGGCGCAAGTTCGATGAGCAGCTCAAACCACGCAATTTTGCTCAGCGGCGTGGTCATACGCCCGCGATCACTAAGGCATTGCCATCGTTCGTCGGTGCCCCGAGTCTTTTCGCCAAAAATGCGCGCGCATAGCGCCAAATTCGGTCGGCAGTCGAGGTCGATATCTCCATGACTTCGGCGGATTCTTTGATGCTCATCCCCATAAAATAGCGCAGTTCCACCAGCGTCGCGTGGCGTCGGTCCTCATCTGCTAAGGAAGTCAGTGCACTGTCTAAGGCCAGCCAATCAGTGTGTTCAATCGCGTTGTCGACAATGACTGTGCTGGCAAATTCTAGTGTCACGATTTCGAACTCTGCACCACGCTTTTGCGCGTGCACTTCACGAATGTGATCAATGATCAGGCAGCGAATCATGTGCGCGGCAAGTGCGTAAAACTGTTTCGAGTTTTCGGTGTCTTGGCCGAAAGTCTTACGCATTTGCATAAATACGTCATTCGCCAATTCGGTCGGGCGCAAGGTGAACTGCTTAGCTTGCCGTAATTGGCGCCCCGCGATTTCTTTCATCGCCGGATAGACCATTTTTAGCAGCTGCGTTTCCGCACCCTCAGCGCCGGTGCGCCAGTCTTGCATCAGTTGAGTGATTGGATTTAATGCCATCGCGCGCACTCCTTGTGCTTTCTGTGGCGGATTGTATTAAATCTGCAGAGCCAATATTAATTGCTTGCTGTTCTGTTCCATCTTATTTTGCCACACAAGCGTTAAGCCAGATACGCGAATCCGCAATTCTTAAAACACCGCGCTCAGTGATTACCGCATCTAGTTTTTCGTCAAAGGACTCTGTTGGCACACTTTCGACGCCCTGAAAAAAATATGCGACGCCAACTCTCATCGGCTTAGCAGTATCTAAGGTTTGCAAATATCGGTCGTAATAGCCGCCGCCCTGCCCTAGCCGGTGGCCATGCGCATCGAAAGCGAGCAGCGGTAGCAAAATTAAATCAAAACTCGGCACCGCTGATGCGCTGGCAGCGTGGGGATCAGGTTTATACAAAAAGGGGGACAAAATTCCATACCTACCGGGCGCAAGACTGGCTTCTCCGTGGTAGCGCGAAAACTGCATTGCACCGTCTGCTTCAATGTGTGGCAAATATAGAAAAACGCCACGTGCAAGCAGCAGCTCAAGCAACGGTTTTAATGACAATTCGCTGGTTGCAGCCCAATAAGCGGCAACGTGCATGCCGCTGGCAAACCAATGGCTGGAAAGTGCATGGGTTAGTAACGTGTTTGAAGCTTGTTCCTGCGCTAACGGCCCAAGCTGCCGTCGAGCAGCCCGCATCTGTGTGCGCAGCCGTACTTTTTCAAAGTTGACGCCTGATAACGCGCTATCAGGTGAACCCTGATCAGCTGAACCCTGGTCAGACAAAGGGGCCCCCCGCCTGCGTCGGTACATTTCGGGCGACCTTGATCCCAAGGATCAAGTGGGATGGCCGGCCAAACACGAGGCTTTCCGCGGGGAGCGGATCTGCACAAATCGTTGGCTATTGACCAACCCGGGGTAATGTTTCAGGGACAAGGCGATATGTCGAATTGCGATCGAACACCGCAGGGGGCGCAGCGCCATTCTATGCGGCGCGAAGCGCGCCATCAAGCGCTGCGTTCATGCGTTTGAGCTCGCTACTGAGGGATTCGTTCAAGTTCTCAAAGCGCGCGTCCTTGCCAAGCAGTTCTTGCGCAAAGGTTAGCGCCGCCAACACCGCCAAACGGTCTAAAGTCAGCATTTTGTCGGAGGCTTTAAGCTCACGCATACGCGCATCTAGCGCCTGTGCCGCCGCCAAAAGCCCCTCACGCTGTTCAGCTGGGCAACCCAGCTTATAGTCGCGATCAAAAATACGCAGGGAAACGGTTGAACTCAAATGTGCTGCTCCATAGCCTTTAGTCTAGAAATCATCGCTTCGATGCGCGCGCGCGCCTGTTCATTTTTGCCTGATAACGCGGCGCGCTCGTCGAGCAATTCTGCCTGCACCGATTTGAGCGTTCGATTTTCAGCATCAAGCGCGCGTGCGACTTCAACAAGCTGATTTAACTTAGCCGCAAGCGCTTGCAATTCGGTTTGAGTAGATTCAGTTCGAGCACGGCCAATATCCATTCGCCTAGATTAGCCATGCGCGCAACATCAAGCAAGGTGGCTAACGAAAAAACTGCAGCTACAAGAACGAAAAAAGGCCTGAGGACTTTCATCCCAGGCCTTTTAAAAGAACGCAATTGGATTTAGCCTTCTGCGCCTTCTTCTTCACTGACTTTTTGCTTGACATCAATCACTTTTTTGCCACGGTAAAAGCCGCTAGCGGTGATGTGGTGGCGGCGATGCACTTCACCGGTGGTGCTGTCGGTGGCAAGCTGGGTTGCGGTCAACGCATCGTGCGAGCGGCGCATACCAGCGCGTGAAGGGGTAACGCGTGATTTTTGAACTGCCATGGCGGATTTCCTTTTCCAAAATAACTTAAATGACACTGCCTAGAATTGACACTGCCTAGATCGGCATTCGATTTTGACGGCGCTCTAAATTAGAGGAGGGTCAAAAAACCTTAGCC
>JBBQBR010000401.1:0-3443 GCA_038317875.1 Lysobacterales bacterium | reverse complement strand
GAGAATTTTGCCAGGCGCTGTTTTAGTGGGTGGCACCGCGTCTGCTATTCATGCTGAGCATCGGTTTTCACGCGATGCCGATCATGTGCTCACGGATTTACGTGGCCGCTTTGATACGATCTTGGCGCAGCTGGAATCAGTGGCTGGCTGGACAACTGCACGCGTTAAACGCCCAGTATTAATTCTGGACAGTCTTGATGGTATTGAGACTGGGGTACGTCAACTCATTCGCGATCAACCACTGGAAACAGTGCTTCTGGACTACCACGGCGAACAGCTGACAGTGCCAACTGCTGCCGAGATTTTGCGTATCAAAGGTGTGCTGATTTTAAAACGCAATGCCACACGCGACTACTTAGATTTCGTCGCGTTGGCTGATCACATTGGGGATGACGGCGTTGCTCAAGCATTGCAGTCGTTCGATGCGCTCTATGAGCAAAGTAGCGGCCAATCGCCGCTACAACAACTGCAAGTTCAACTGGCTAGCGCAATGCCATACGACTTAGAGGAAACCGAGCTAACGGAATACAAAAATCTAGCTTCACGATGGCACGAATGGAGCACG
The DNA here is from genome assembly GCA_038317875.1 of Lysobacterales bacterium. GTDB lineage: Bacteria > Pseudomonadota > Gammaproteobacteria > Xanthomonadales > SZUA-5 > JANNYA01. The sequence goes on along the minus strand of JBBQBR010000401.1, from coordinate 2,878 downwards.
GTAAAATCTGCTTGCGCACGTATTGCGATGACCGTTTTTGATCGCATTTGTGAGTTGAAAACCGGAAATTGACTGACGTGTAGCCCTTACAACGTCAAAACATAAGACCTGCGATTCCGATAAATCGTTAGCGTAATTTGCCCCCGGCTCGATTTCAAAAGCTGCGTTAACTCGGCCAAATTATTAATTTGATAGCGGCTGACGCCTGCGATCAGGTCGTTCTTTTGTAGGCCGTACTGTGCCGCCAGTGTTCCAGGCAATACATCGCTAATCAGCACGCCACCTGCACCACCCGCGCGGGAACGGGCGCTGGAGCTTAAATCAGCGAGTTTAGTACCGGCCAAGCGCGCGTCGATCTTCGCGCCGTCCACTGATTGCGTGCTGATTGGCACCAGCGTGAACTTTAGCTGCAGCGGTTTGCCGTCACGCATAACGTTAAGCGTTTGCGCGCTGGCAAGCGGCAGCAGGCCCTCGGCATTCGATAAGGATTGCGCGTCCAGCACGCGCTTGCCGGCAATTGCGGTAATGACGTCGCCTTGAAGCACGCCGGCTTTCGCCGCTGCCATATCCGGCACCACTTGGGTAACAACCGCACCGCCAGCACCCGCTGTGCCCGCAACGGGATTGAGTTTAAGTGCCTTGGCCAGCGCTTCGGTCAAATCTTGCGTTTGCACGCCTAGGCTGCCACGCTGCACTTCACCGAACGCTTGCAATTGATTCATCACATTGCGCGCCAAATTCGCCGGTATCGCAAAACCAATGCCGACATTGCCGCCGGACGGCGAGAAAATTGCAGTGTTGATTCCGACCAGTTCGCCGCGCAGATTGACCAACGCGCCGCCGGAATTACCCGGGTTAATCGAGGCATCGGTTTGGATAAAGTTTTGATAGCCCAAACCGCGCAACCCGGAGCGGCCAAGGGCGCTAACGATACCGCTGGTGGCGGATTGCCCAATGCCGAATGGATTGCCCACCGCCACCACGAAATCACCGACCCGCAGCGCGTCCGAGTTGGCGAGCGTCAGTGCGGTCAAACGTTCGGGCTTGATTTTGATTAGCGCGACATCGGTATCAGGGTCGGTGCCGACCAGTTCGGCCTTCATCACTCGCCCATCGGTCAGCGTTACCGAAACTTCATCGGCGTTTTGAATCACGTGATTATTGGTCAACACCAAGCCTTTCACCGCATCGACGATCACGCCGGAGCCGAGCGAGCTTTCCACACGTTCCTGCGGCTGTCCGCCCATGCCGCCGCCAAAGAAGCGGTCAAAAAATGGATCCCCGTAAAAGGAATTTTGCACCTTCACGCGGGTGCGCGAGCTGACGTTGACGACCGCTGGCTGCGTGCGTTCCAGCATTGGCGCAAGGCTAGGCAGCGCAACGCCATCAATCTCCGGCGGCAGGGCGGCCAAAGCTGAGTCTGTAAAAGCAAAATTAAAGCTGAAACAGGCAATTAGGCTAAAACTGAAAATTCGCGCTCGCATTAATAACCCTCAAAAAAATAATGGCAGATCCCTTAGCGTACGCAGTGGCGCAAAAGTTTCTTTTAACGCAACAGCGGTTTATGCCGCCGCAATGTTTTGCCGCAACGTTATTCTTTGCGCGCACCGCGATACGCTTTCTCACCTGCTACTACTTTAGCGGCGATGCGATTTCCCGCTGGCGGCATTGGGCAGGTTGCATATTCGGTAAAGGCGCAGGGCGGGTTGTAGGCGGTGTTGAAGTCCAATGTAACGGTTTTGCTCTTTGCATCCAAAGCGCCGGCTAAAAAACGCGCCATGCCGTAGGTTTCTTTGCCGTTGGTTTGGTCACCAAAGACGGTGAAATAATGCGTAGCGTCCGAGCCTTCTAATAGCTCGAAGCTATAGTCTTTGCCCGCGACTGAGAACTTGGCGCGGCCTGGATTCAAGGTTGGCTCCACCGTACCAATGATGGTGGCGACGTCCAGCATTCGCACATCTGGATAGGCCTCGTAAGTCGCGACAATTTTTAGCGCAGGCTGATAGGCAAAGTAGTCCAAGCCTAAAAATTCTGTGCGTGTTTTCGACGCGCTGTCTTTCACGCGCAGGCCAATTTTGCCGCCGCGATCAATCGCCAAAAAGCTCAATGTGCCGATACTGACCTCAGTCGGCGTTGCGCCGTCTTTGTCGGTGCTCAAAACCACGTCGGGCTCAGCCGCCGCGCCATTAATCAGCACCGGCGCATTCGCGCTAAAAATAAGCTCGCCCGACGCTTTGCGCTCAATGGTGCCCAGCCTTTCTGGGCCCGCATCGAGACGAATTTGCTGATCTGCGCCGCTGCCGAGCGTGAATTTGCCCACATCCAGCCAATGCAGCCCGATCAAGGTCAGCCAGCCCTTCTCAGCGGTCAAGCTTTCCACGCGCTCTTTTTGCCACGCGATATAGTCGGCTGGCGGTGAAGGTGGGGGCGAAAGGGCGGCGGTGATAAGAACGGAAGCGAGCAGCGAGTTCATTGGGTTAGCTATCGAGTTGAGGACAGTTGATAATTTGGGTATGGATTGAGGGAATTGCAAGCTCGGACGACACCAACATAACCGGATTGCTGTTTTTAATTGCACTCGCGAAATCTGCGAGCGTGGCTCCTTGATTAGGAACGGTTTTTTGTCAACCAATCTATAAACAGCGCGTTGCTAGCAAGATCAACCTGGAATCCAGCCATGTTCAAGCTGACACACTTTATAACGCTCACTGTGGCTTTGATTACGCTTAACCTTAACTCGCAGGCCCAGCCGCGATTATTATTTGTTGATCCCGTATTGACTGGCTTCGGTATTTTGCCGCTCAACGAACTGCCCGGATCGGCGAATCGCGACTTGCGTCACCTCGCAGCGCTTGATCCAAATCGCCAGAACGGCTTT
>JBBQBR010000400.1:0-3443 GCA_038317875.1 Lysobacterales bacterium | reverse complement strand
GCAGGCGCAAAAGTATCGCTGCGTACACAGGCAAGTTCGACATGCGCGCGACAAAGAATTTCCTCGCCGCGTTTGAGCATTTGCAATACGCTTAATGAAGCACGGCCTAAACCATCGGGCGCAAGCCACACTTCACAGCTGTCGTCCATACGCGCGGGCTTAAGATATTGCATATTCACACCGCGCAACACAAACACCACGCCGTGGAGTTTCGCTAATTCGGTCTGAACCACGCCTTTGTGACGCAACCATTCGGTGCGTGCGCGCTCAAAAAACTTCAAATAGTTGCTGTGATAGACCACGCCACCGGCATCGGTGTCTTCCCAATAGATTTGAATGGGCCAGCTAAAGCGCGGATGGATGATATTGGGTACGGCAACGTGGGTCATTGACCCTCCCCTGAAAAATTGGAATCTGGCAAATTCGCATCGTGAGTTTCAAATAAATCCAACACCGGTGCCGGCTTCGGTGGCCGCAGCCCCAAATGCAAATACGCTTTGCGCGTTGCCATGCGCCCGCGCGCGGTGCGGGTCAAAAAGCCTTGCTGGATCAAAAACGGCTCGATCACGTCTTCAATCGTGCCGCGTTCCTCGCTCAATGCCGCCGCCATGCTGTCGACACCGACCGGGCCACCGTCGAAGTTCTCAATAATGATGCGCAGCAGTCGGTGATCCAGCAAATCAAAGCCCTCGGCGTCAATATTGAGCATGCGCATCGCGCCATTTGCGACTTCCAAAGTGATCACGCCATCAGCTTTGACCTGGGCAAAATCGCGCGCCCGGCGCAGTAAACGGTTCGCAATTCGCGGCGTGCCACGCGAGCGCCGCGCAATTTCGACCGCGCCCTGGGCGTCGCAGGGGATATTCAGTATCTTGGATGAACGTGTCACGATCTGGGTTAATTCTTCGACGTTATAAAACTCTAGCCGCTGCACGATGCCAAAGCGGTCGCGCAATGGCGAGGTTAACAACCCGGCGCGGGTGGTGGCACCGATCAAGGTAAACGGCGGCAAGTCAATCTTGATTGAGCGCGCGGACGGGCCTTCGCCAATCATAATATCAAGCTGAAAATCTTCCATCGCCGGATATAGCACTTCTTCCACCACCGGGCTAAGGCGATGAATTTCATCGACGAAAAGCACGTCATTCGCCTGCAAATTCGTCAATAGCGCCGCTAAATCGCCGGGCCGCTCAAGCACTGGGCCCGAGGTTTGCCGCAAATTGACGCCTAATTCATTGGCAATCACGTGGCTTAAGGTGGTTTTGCCCAAGCAGGGCGGCCCAAAAATCAGCACGTGATCCATATGTTCACCGCGTTTTTTTGCCGCCTGAATATAAATTTCAAGCTGATCACGCACCGGCTTTTGCCCCAAATACTCGCTTAAGCGCTTGGGCCGAATGCTGGCGTCTAAAAGTTCATCTTCGCGGGTGGCGGAAGCGGATACCGGGCGGGCGGGTTCTGTCATAAATCCGATTTGTAGCGTTCGTATAACTCTTTGATTTTAGAGTGTCGCACACGCTGCATTAACTGAGCTTCCTTAGGCATTACGCGCTTGACTTGTATCAGTGCGCGCCGCTATGTCCAGGGCCTATAGTCAACACAAACTAGGCCTAAGATAGGCGCTAGACAGCGATCTGCCCACCACGACTACACAAGGATGCACCATGCGAAAATTAACCTTATCGATACTGCCGATTGCCTGCCTATGGGCCGTTAGTGCCTGTGCGAGCGAGAACGCTGCGCCCGTGGAGGAGCACTCGCATCACGCACACCATGCCGCGCATAGCGATGCGGTTGTGAATCCAACTACAGAAGGGGCGATGTATGCCACCGATGCACCGCTACGTGCTGGCATGCTGAAAATTCGTGAATTTCTGTCAGCGCCGCGTCCGGCTGACACTGAAGCGGCGAAGCAGCTGACCGATGAAATCGATGCAGAGGTTCAGAAGCTATTCGCGCAATGCAAGTTGGAACCCGCGGCCGATGCCGCGTTGCACGGTGTTTTGGCGCTGATAATTGAAGGCTCGGCGGGTTTACGCGTGGCGGCCGGTGACGATCACGCTTGGGCTAAATTGCAAGAAGCATTGGCGCTGTATCCAAAGCGTTTTAACGACACCGGGTTCGACGCGCCAAACTAACTAGGCAGTCATGCACACGCGATACACTCGCTGATGCAGTCACAAGCCCGATAAGGTCTTTCCTGATTAGCGCTATTCCTTAGTGACCGGTTCGTCATCCAAGCGTTTGCGGGCATCCACACGGTAACCGCGTGCAGAAACTGGATTCCCGCCTTCGTAGGAATGACGATTTTCAGTTAATGAGGCTTAGCGCTAATGAGGCTTAGCGCTAATGAAGAGGTCTCTTTCGAAGCGCACTTGACGTCGGTCAAGGCAGCTACTTTCCGGGTGTATCAGCATTGCGCTCGAACTCATTTGCCTTAGGACGACCCATGTTATTCACTACCCAAGAAACAATTTCACCTGCGCAATTTGCGGCGCTGATTGGTGCCATCGAGTCGGCGGACGCACTCGGGCAAGTCTATGTTGACCCCACCGGACACAAGTTGCGCATCGACGGAAAGATCACGACGCAGCAAGCGGCAGCGGTAATCGCTGATGTCGGTCTAGTTGCAGTGTCGGATACCGCGCACGTGTCCGGCGGCACAACCTGCTGCGGCGGCTGTTCTTAATACATTTCTACTCGCGTGGGTTGGAATCGCTGGTGGCGACTGTGCGTGGATTGGCCTGATTAGCGCTATTCCTCAGTGCGTGGTTTTTCATCCTTGCGAAAGCGGGGATTCAGACGGCAAACACACAGTTTAATCCTTGCGAAGTATACGGAAACTGGGTTCTCGCCTTCGCGGCAATGACGATTTTAAGCTAACTGAGGATTGAACGTAATCAGGCAGATTGAATCAATCAAGTGTGCAAGCGAACAGACGCACAGCTGCGGGGCAATGAAACTAAAGCTCTGGTGATCATCAGATCACCGGATAACCCAAGGAAAGACGATGAACAAAGATCAAATTAAAGGCGCTGTAAAGACGGCTGCAGGCAACGTGCAAAAGCAAGTAGGCAAGATCACTGGCAGCGAAGAGCAGCAGGTCAAGGGCCAAGTCAAAATCGTCAAAGGTAAAGCGCAGCGAGCCCTTGGCGATGCCAAGGAATCCATTCAGGATTTGAAGCGCAAGTCCTAAGGTGTTCGGAAAACTCGTGCTGGCAAATTGTTCTCGATAGCCGAACAACAAGCCAGTACGAACCCGATCTACGAAGTGGATTAAGCGGCCCAGCCGTCCAAACGGCCCCAAACTTGCTTAACCCCGGCAGTTTGGGCACCGTTGCGCCAATTTTTTGACAGTGGCGTGCGAAATGACAATTCATAACTCAGTTTTAGAACTCATTGGCAATACGCCCATGGTCAAGGCACAGCGCTTGGATACGGGG
>JBBQBR010000399.1:0-3515 GCA_038317875.1 Lysobacterales bacterium | reverse complement strand
GCTACATGTCGGCGATGCCTTGGTCAATCCAGGGCAAAAGCCGCGCGCCTTGGCATTTCGTGAGGCGATTGCACGCGCCACCCCGGGATTGCTGTTCGGCGGCCTAGGTTTGCTCGTGTGCGGCGTGATCGAATGCTATGTTTCGCCCAATCCGGCGGTCAATTTCGCCACCCGCGTGGGCATCGGCCTGAGCTGGCTGCTGCTGTTTTTGAGCGGGTTAAGTGGTTTTATTTGGCGCGTAATGCAAGTGCGGGTGGACGAATGAACGGCTTAAACGCTGCAATTGAAACCGGCTTTGCTCCGGTAGCCATCGCGGTCCTGACCTTAAGCGACACGCGTACTTTGGGCGATGACAGCAGCGGCAATTTTTTAGTGCAGGCGATTGGCGCCGCAGGCCATACGCTAGTCGAACGAACGTTGCTACCAGATAACCGCTATCAAATTCGCGCGAAAATGAGCGCATGGATTAGCGACCCAGCGGTGGATGTGATCGTGTGCACTGGCGGCACCGGTTTTACCGGGCGCGACAGCACCGTCGAGGCAATTCAGCCGTTGCTAGACAAAGAAATGCACGGATTTGGCGAGGTATTTCGCGCATTAAGCTACGCTGAAATAGGCTCCTCTGCGTTGCAATCGCGCGCGTTTGCCGGTGTTGCCAATGCCACGTTTATCTTTGCCCTGCCCGGCTCTAGCGGCGCGTGCCGCTTAGCTTGGGATCAGCTGATTTCTGTGCAGCTGGATGCACGCGTGAAACCGTGTAACTTGATTGCGTTAATGCCGCGATTGTTGGAGCAATAAGCAACAGCCCACAGCAAATTACTAGTCGTCACGGTTTTTTTTGGCTTCCGAACCTAAGCTCTAACCAATGCCGCTTCAATTTCCTCAATCGGAAAGCCAGTCAGATCTTTATTCAACTCATGGACAATGCGCGCGGCGACTTCTTTGTGATAGTGCCGGCGCAGCTCACCCAAGGTGCGCGGCGGTGCGACAACCACAAGCGTTTTAAAGTCGCCGTTTAGCGCGCGATCACGCAATAGATCGGCCGCCTCGGCCGCGAAGCGATCCTCGGCAATCTGATGATAGTCGGTTTCCTCCATGGCGCTACGGCGTCCGCCGCTTGCAAAATTAGGCGCGAAGCTACGTCCCGGCGCATCAGTACCTTGTTTGTGGGTTGACGGGTTGTCCTGTTCCTGATGTGCTTCTAAATGCAGATCCATCTGCGTTTCATCGCCATGGTTGCGCAAAAAAAGCAGCTTTCGGCCGTCGGCTACGAGCACAAGGGAGTTGTTAGCGAGGTTCATGGCGATCCTTGGGAATGGGTAGCGGCGATGTTGTGGCTAACCGCGCGTCGCCGTCAGTGCGATGGCGCACGTTCGCGTCGCAATCCTGTGTAGCGGGATTTGTGCGATGCTAAAGCGAAGTTTCTTTCAAAAAAATATCGGCGGAAAATTAGCAGCAGAGCCTACGCCGCTAAAATACTTTGCGACGACACGCCTACAGCGCGCTTGCGACGATATGATTCGCGCTAGATCTAAGCTTTGGAATACGAAAAATGAAACAGCTCCGATGGATACGTGCCAGCACAGCGCTTTTGTTGCTGTTGACGCTAGCAGCGTGCACCAGTACTAACAATCGACGCGCTGATAATTTGAAAGCCGACGCCAAAATTGGCGCAGGCAAAACCGTAGTGATCATTGAGGCCGACGTGGAGCTATCCGAGTTACTTGCGGGCGGTGTTGAGGAGCCACGCGTGGCTTGGACTAAAGCGGCCGAGGCGAATATCAATTACGCGATTGAGCAAGACCTCAATGGCCGTGTAGTGAAGTTGGTGACGCGCAATCAGGCGTTATCAGATGTGGACAAAGCGCAACTAAAGCAGCTTGAGCTGTTGACGCAAACGGTTGGGTTTTCGATCGTGCGCTATCAGCTATCCCCGTATTATTCGCTACCGACGAAAAAAACCGGTTTCGACTGGGGTGTCGGGCCGAACGTTTCTTTGATGAAAGCAGCCTATGGCGCAGATTACGCGATGGTTACTTTGGTACGCGATAGCTACGCGAGTAGCGGGCGTAAAGCGGTCGCGATTTTAGGCGTTTTGGCAGCGGTTGCGACCGGGGTAAATGTCGGCGCGTCCACAGGCCAACGTTTTGGCTACACCTTGCTGCTGGATTTAACCACGGGCAAAGTCGTTTGGGCCAATTTTATGGCCTCCGAAACTGGTGATTTACGCAACGTAGAAGACGCGAAAAAAGTGGTGAAATCGATGCTGGCCGGGTTGCCGCTGTAATGCGCGCATTGTTATTGATCTTGGCGTTTCTAAGCGGCTGTGCCAACACCCAAGTCGCGGATGTGCAGCCTGGGCATAGAAGCCAAAACAAGGACTTAGATGAAGCTGGGCTTTGGTTTGCGATGGATCGCGCGGAAAAAACCGTTGCCGCAGCGCCAGAGCGCATCACCGATAAAGTGATGCAGGATTATCTAAATGCGTTGAGCTGCAAATTGGCCGCCGATTTGTGTGGCGATATTCGAATTTATCTAATTCGCCAGCCCTATTTGAACGCATTTATGGCGCCGAATGGCATGATGGTGATTTTTACCGGCACCTTAGCGCGCACAGAAAACGAAGCCCAGCTTGCGTTTGTGATGGCGCATGAAATTGGCCATTACCGCGGTAGGCATTCCTTGGAAAACTGGCGGCATTTGAAAAACGTCAGCAATTTGATGACGGGCATCGGCAGCGTGACTGCGGGCACGGGCGTAGGCTTAGTTGCCGCGTTGGGCGCGTACGCGAATTTGGCCTCTTTTTCGCGCGATCAAGAGCGCGAAGCCGATGCACTAGGCTTCCAATCATTGCAAGCCGCAAAACTGGATTTAGCCGCACCAGGTGAGCTGTGGAGTGCGGCTTATGAGGAAGAAAAGGTCAACCCTAAAGGCTTTATGAGCGGCGTGTTTGCATCGCACCCCGCCACAACTGAGCGGCGTGACCGGCTAAAACAAATGGCGCTAAGCAACGCGACGGAAGGAGCTGACGCAGGTGCCGAACGTTTTCGTGCCCTGATCAAACCTTATCGCAGTTCTTGGCTGGCTGATGAGCTGGCTCGACGCAACTACGCGCAAAGCGATGTGATGCTGGCGCGCCTAGCCGCAATACCGTGGGATTTGGGCACAGTCAAAAACTTTCAAGGCGAGCTTTATCGAAAACGTGCGCAGCCGGGTGATTTAGCCCGCGCAGCGAGCGCCTATCAAGCCGCTTTGCGCGAACCCGATGTAAGCCCAGCAACTTTTCGCGACTTAGGTACAACGCTCAAGCGCTTGGGCAACAACGCGGCAGCCCTGGACGCCTTTCGCGAATATTTGAAACGCGCCCCCAATGCGAACGATGCCGCCATGATTCGGAGTTACCTCAATGAAAATTAAACTTAAGCCCCTGATATTTCAGTATTTAGCGGTTGCCGCGTTAACGCTGACACTAACGAGCTGCGGTGTGGCACCGATCATTGAACCCGGCCAAGTGG
>JBBQBR010000398.1:0-3522 GCA_038317875.1 Lysobacterales bacterium | reverse complement strand
TAGGAGTTGAACCTCATGAAAATTAATAGCCTTTGCAGTGTATTGGCATTGTCATTGTTGGTTGCCGCGCAGACCTGGGCCGCTGATCACCGAGACGGGCCGTTTGCGACAAACGATCCAGCCGCCGATTTGAATGACATTTACACCTTTGTCAATCCGAAAAACCCTGCGGAAACGATTTTTGTTGCAACGGTGTTCCCTGTCGCAAACTCCGCCTCAAGTTTCTCAAGTGCAGTTGACTACCGTTTTTTTATTGATAACGGCGGCACAGAGCGGGTAGTTACCTGTAAATTTCCCGGTTCCACACGTTTTGAATGTAGTGGTTTTCCAGGCATGACCGCTTCGGGAAGCGTCGGGCGGACGGTAAATGGAACCGGCGGTTTCCGTGTTTATACCGGCTTGCGCGATGACCCATTCTTTTTTGATTTGAACGCATTCAACGCTACGCGCAATGCGCTTGCACCACGTTTCACCAACCCAGGTGTGAATTTCTTTCGTGATCTAAATACTCTTACCATCGTTTTGGGCATTCCCAATTTGGCGCTGAGTGATGGCGGTACGCGTAATGTCTTAAAGGTCTACAGTTCCACGACACGCACCGGTGGTGCGGGAATTGGCCCTGGTATATCAGGCGGCTGGTACGATGCTGCCAACCCAGGGCACGGGCTAAGCCTCGAAGTTATTCCGACCGCGGGGGGCGCCGATCGCCTTAACGTTGCGTGGCACACACATGACAATGGCGGCCGACAGTTCTGGCTGGTGGGCGTAGGTGCAATCAATGGTGCGGTCGCCACCGTGCCGCTGCGCTATACCAGTGGTGGCACGTTCCCGCCGACCGGCAATTCAGCGGGCACACAGTCGTTCCCCTTTGGTGACGTGGTTTTGACCTTTAGCGGCTGTAACAATGCAACGTTGGATTACACGACAAACTTACTGAACCTGCCATCTAGCGGCCGCGTCAATCTAAATCGTTTAACCTCGATTTCAGGGCAAAGCTGTGCGTTCTTAAACAGTGGTCAAATTGATCGCGAGGGGCGTCCGGCTATTAACACCGCTTTAATCAATGTACTGCCAGGCACTGGCACAGCGCTTAAAGATGCTTATAACCGCGCCCCGGGCCCGGCTTCTAATTGGACTCAATTCACGACGGAAATGGCGAATAATTTGGCTGCGCTAGACACTTTAGACGGTCGTGCAAATTCACTGTTACCGCCAGCGACGCTCGCCAGCGTTTTGGTCGATGATCGCTTGATTATTGATATCAGCAAACCCGCCTGCGACGAATATCTTGCGGTTGAACTGGGCGTTGCGGGCAAATGCGGAGGCCGTACTTTGAATCGCGATATTATTGACGACACCTTAGGTGCGGTCGTTGGCCCAGGCGTTTCCGATAACGTTGCCAACGATAATCTGGCAAATTTGGTAGATTTCCCGTTCCTTGCGGATCCAAACTGAGTCTGGATTAGATATTTTGCTTAGGCAAAGCAAGTTAGCTATGCGGCAACGCTGCATAGGTTTTTGCTTAGTGTTGCTCGTAAGCGCGTGCAGCACTCAGCTTGGAACCCTAAATGATCCGGTAGCACTAGATTCCACATTAGCCCCGGCAGCAGAAATGCTGCCGATCCTGCCCATGGTGCTGGCGCTACCGAACTATCCGCTTTCGGTGCAGGATCGCCCTACGACCGATGGTGCTGCTTATCTAAAGCAGCTTGATGCGCGGCTCGAAACTCTGCCCAAGCAGGACACGCCGCGTTCGCTAGCGGCGCGCACGGGTGTTTTATTCCAACGCTATCAAGCCTTGGGGTCGATGGCCGACTTGGATCGCGCCTATGGCTTAGCGGTTCAGATAAATGCAAGTTCGGAATTGGACGCTGATGCGTTGCTATTGGCGGCAACGATTTATTCCTATATTCATGAGTTTGACACCGCGCTGGCATTACTAGATCGGCTTAACGATGTGAACTCCAGTGCCGCACTGCGTTTAGAGATTGCGAATGCACGCGGCCTAACACCACTTGCAGCGCGCAGCATTCCAAATGCGCCACTTACCACCGGTAAGGAATACGCCGAACTGGTGAAGCTGGCAAATGACTGCGTGGATCGGGGCGAATTAGCCTGTGCCAGCGACTATTTTCATCAGGCGCAATTTGTTTATACCGACGTGGCACCCATGCCCCTAGCGTGGCTGCACACGCAGCAAGGCATCGCGCTGTTGCGCTTTAATCAGCCCGAGCAAGCAATCCGCTTTTTTCGTAGTGCATTGACGCGTTTGCCCGGGTATTCCCTGGCGTTGTCGCATTTGGCGCAGTGTTTGGTGCGGGTCGGGCAGTTTGACGAGGCGCGCGAAATCTATATTAAGGTGATCGAGCAGACGCAAAATCCTGATGATATGGCCGGGTTGGCTATTTTGGAAAATAAGCAAGGCAATACCGCTGCAGCGCAAAAGTGGTTGATCCGCGCGAAAATCCGCTATGGCGAACGCTTAAAGGCCTTTCCCGCGACCTATGCACAACACGCAGTGAAGTTTTATTTGCTGATCGCAGAAAGCGCAGAAGCGGGGCGCTTGGCGCAGTTGAATTTCGACTTGCGTAAAGACGCGATTGCGTACATTACTTTGGCGGAAGTTCGTTTCGCAGCCGGGAATAAGAAGGCGGCCTGCGAATTATTGGCGCCGGTTATTGCTTCGGGTAGGCGTCCGCCGGAGTTGATAGCGCTGGAAAATAAGCTGGGACAATGTAGGGTAGTGGTGAATGGGCTCGACACGCCTATCCACAGAGGCCGAAGAGCAATAATCCCATGACTAAGGCTGAGGCAGAGGAGTTTGTGCGATCTAGTGCTAAGAAATGGCTAAAGTCGATCAGTCAACAAACTCCAATACAAACTCCCTAAATTTTTCGCGTCATCGCACTCGTCTGCTCCGTTAGCAAGTTTTCGGACATGCCCTTCGACAGGCTCAGGGCGAACGGATTCTATCGAACGCAGCATCTACGATTAACAGGATGATTGCTGAGAAGTCACTAAAACTGATACCCAAGCGTAACCCTTAAAGCACGCGGCTCGAAGCTATGAAAATGGATGTCGTCGACACCGCCCGCCGATTCGCCAGCCAGTCTGGACGCATAAAAATAGTCAATATCGTGCGCTTTAGAGTTGAGCGCATTGAGTAAGTCCGCGCTGACACTGAGCTGCTGCCAGCGCTTCGCGACTCGCAGATTGAGTAGGGTTGACCCATCCGATTTTACGCTGTTGTCTTCAATGAGCGGGTAGCGGCCAAAGTGGCGCACGCGCGCGCTTGCTGAGTAACCATTGTCAAATTCAGCGTTAATGCCGGCGCTTATAATCAGTGGGATTGAGCCGGGGATTTTTGTGCCGCTGGGGTCTACATCATCAAATTCGCTGTCGGTGTAGCTGGCTTCTAATTCGACATTCCAGATCTCACTAGGAAACCAATACATGCCGAGCTCGGCGCCCTGACGTTTGCTTGGCCGGCTGGCTTCGGTGTTGCCAGCATCGCCGACAAAT
>JBBQBR010000397.1:0-3528 GCA_038317875.1 Lysobacterales bacterium | reverse complement strand
GTAGCGTCACCACAAGCGGCGAGAGTAGCGATGACAGCGGCAGCAAGAGCAATTTTTGAAAAGTTCATTGAGAATCTCCAGATTAAAAAGAAGCGCCAAAAAAATTTGGCGCATTTAAGGGGCGACGGAGTCTAAACGATTTCTATCGCAATTGCGGTAGCTTCACCGCCACCAATGCAAAGGCTAGCGATCCCACGTTTAAGTCCACGCGCCTTCAACGCGTGAATCAAGGTGACGATCACACGCGCACCACTGGCGCCGATTGGGTGCCCAAGTGCGCAAGCGCCGCCATTGACGTTTAATTTGTCGTGCGGGATTTTTAAGTCCTGCATAGCAGCCATCGCAACAACCGCAAAGGCCTCGTTAACTTCAAATAAATCAACGTCTTGCACTGACCATCCGCACTTTTCCATTAGCTTGGAAACAGCTAGCACCGGTGCGGTGGTGAACCATTCAGGCGCTTGCCCGTGGGTGGCGTGCGCCACTATTTTCGCAATCGCAACCGCGCCCATCGCCTGCGCATCAGCGGCGTTCGCGAGCACCAAAGCCGCAGCACCGTCGGAGATTTTGCTGGAACTCGCCGCCGTCAGCGTGCCGTCTTTCTTAAATGCAGGCTTAAGGGACGAAATTTTTGAGGTATCACAATTGCCTGGTTCTTCATCGACGCTGACGACAACGTCACCTTTACGACCTGACACGGTCACTGGCGTAATTTCAGCCTCAAAACTACCGGCTTGGATCGCCGCGAGCGCGCGCTCAACGCTGGTTTTTGAAAACGCATCCTGATCGGCGCGGCTAAAGCTGTATTTGTCGGCGCACACTTCGCCAAATTCACCCATTGCCTTGCGGTCACCGGCATTTTGCAAGCCATCAAGCGCCATGTGGTCAAGGATTTCACCGTGCCCAAAGCGGTAGCCACTGCGTGCTTTCGTCAACATATAAGGTGCATTCGTCATCGACTCCATACCGCCCGCGACCACTATCGACGCACTACCGGCTCGAATGGCGTCAAAACCCTGCATCACCGCTTTCATGCCCGATCCGCATACCTTGCTTATAGTGCTGCAGCCAACCGAGTCCGGCACACCAGCGCCCAATGACGCTTGACGCGCTGGCGCTTGCCCGAGGGCTGCGGATAGCACACACCCCATCAACACCTCTGAAATCAATTCCGGCTTCACGTTTGCAGCCGCAACTGCCGCGCGAATCGCGCTCGCCCCGAGCACTGGCGATGCGACACCGGCGAAAACGCCATTAAATGAGCCAATAGGAGTGCGCTTTGCGCTGAGTACAACGACATCGTTCATTGCAGATATCCTTCTAATAGTGTGTGAGTAACGCGAAAAACTTGTTTGCCGTGCGACTTGCTCGGCGTGACATTACGAATGCCGCGACTGATTAAAACATCGAGTGCGACCGGCTCTGACGCTGCGCAGCATAAACGAAACTTGACGCGCACATTTGGCCGCTTATTTGATGCTGGCGCTTTGCCTCAACACCGTTTATAGTCGGCGGCTAAGATTTTAGTCCATGGAAAGGGCAAACAGCTATGAACATTATTCAGACACTCGAAAAAGAAATGATGACGCGGCAGTTGCCGAATTTTCGTCCAGGCGACACGGTCGTTGTCAATGTCAAGGTCAAAGAAGGCACGCGTGAACGCGTGCAGGCTTTCGAAGGCATTGTAATCGGTCGTAAAGACCGTGGCTTCAATTCTGCGTTTACCGTCCTTAAAAATAGTCACGGCGTGAAAGTGGAGCGCGTTTTTCAAAGCTTCAGCCCAGTAATTGACTCGGTTCAAATTAAGCGTCGTGGCAAGGTTCGCTCAGCGAAACTGTACTACTTACGCGAATTGACCGGCAAAGCTGCACGTATTAAAGAAGATTTGGGCGCATCGCTCTAAGCGTCGCGTTTTAAGTTTTCAAAAAATCCCCGCCGTGTGTGGGGTTTTTTTTGCCTGATCGTTTTGATTGATCGCTTTTGGAAATATTAGGAAGTAACGCCATGCAATTGAAACTATGCACGCTCGTGTGCTTGACGATGCTCAGCTTCCAATCGCTGTTGGCTGCCGATTCAAAGGCAGCCGCGCCGAATTTGCTGATCGCAAGACCCTCAGCAAAAGTTGAGCGTATTGGGCTGGTGCTAGGCGGCGGCGGCGCCCGTGGTGCGGCGCATGTCGGCGTATTAAAAGTGCTGGAGCGCGAAAACGTCAAAATCGACTTTATCGCCGGCAATTCCATGGGCGCAATTGTTGGTGGCCTTTATGCCGCTGGCTACAAAGCGAAAGATGTAGAACGCATATTAAGCACAACAAACTGGGAAGACATTCTGAATGATTCGCCCAACAGACTCGTGCAGCCGATGGAACGGAAAATCGATAGCTTCGGGCTGCTCGACGGCGTGCAGCTTGGCATCGACACAAATGGCATCAAATTGCCGCGCGGCTTGATTCAAGGGCAAAAGCTGCTGATGACGTTTCGTCGCCATTTAATGCCCGTGGCTGACGTGGACGACTTTGACAAGCTCGCCATTCCGTTTCGATGCGTTGCCAGTGATCTTTCCAACGGGCAAGCAGTTGTCTTTAGAAAAGGTGATTTACCATTTGCCATTCGCGCCAGCATGAGCGTGCCTGCCGTATTTCAACCCGTTAAAGATGACCAAGGGCGCATGCTGGTTGACGGCATGATCGCGGCCAATGTGCCGATTGAAATTGCGCGCGAAATGGGTGCAACACGGCTGATCGTGGTTGATGTCGGCGAGTCATTACTAGAAACAAAGGATATAAACTCCCCGATTAGCGTCAGCAATCAGGTGCTTTCAATTTTACTCAACCGTAAAACTCAAGCAGATTTAGAGACACTGACCGAGCAAGATCTTCTAATTCGCCCCGAACTGGGCACAACGACTGCCGCAGACTTTCCGCTAACACCGCAAATTATTGCGATGGGCGAGCGCGCGGCCGAACAAGCATTGGCAAAAATTCGCTTGTTTTCTAGCGATACCGCGACCTATGCCGAGTTCACCGCTTCGCACAAACTACCCGCCGTGAAAACAGAACGAATTGCGTTTTTGCGCGTACAAACCGGTCGTAGCCGCACCGTGGGCAACGTTGAAGCACAGCTTTCACCGCTACTGGGTAAGAGGCTGAACCCCGCAAAAGTCGAACGCGCAATTCAAGCAGTGTACGGCGATGGCCGCTACGAACGCATTAGCTATAAAACCGAGCGCGACTCCAGCGGCAGGCTCGGCATCGAAATATTGCCCGTAGACAAAGGCTGGGGCCCAAATTACCTACGCTTTGGTTTGGCGCTTGACGATGACTTTCAGGGTAACAACAACTACCGACTCAGCGCCGAACTGCGGCTGACCGGCCGCAATAAATTTGGCGGCGAGTGGCGTAGCCGCGTTGATTTTGGCAAAGAAAGCGGACTACGCACCGAATTTTGGCAGCCTTACGGCTCACGTAGCCAATTCTATATACGCCCGTCGCTTGATGCGCGTGCCACGCTCAGGCGTATTGGCCTAACC
>JBBQBR010000396.1:0-3530 GCA_038317875.1 Lysobacterales bacterium | reverse complement strand
ATTGCATCCCGCCAGATTAATGTTTTACCGCCGCAGGTAGACAAAATCTTTTGCGATGGTTTTGAAAGCCCGCTGCGCTGTGCCCCATAGTTGTTGCCTCAATCAAAAGTAAAGCCACAAAACTCCGGCTTGGGGTACAGGAGTTTTTAATTTGGCGTCAGACAGACAGATGGCGTCGAGCTTCAAACTGTTATCCCAGCGCAGGCCGGGAACCATTGGCTTATACGGTGATGGGTTTTCAGCGTAGAACGCTCGCACAGTCAAAATGGATCCCGGCCTGCGCCGGGATGACGGTGGGGTTGGGCGTAGGGGTGTGGTGTTTGTCAGCCGTTTGCTCGTCATCCGAAGTTAGAAACAATTGACGCGCCATCGCGGAAGGGACAATCTTGCCCGGCCTGCCTGGTCAGCAATTTCCGGACAGAAGTTTCCTTAACTTTGCTTTGGAGCGCGCCATGCCAAGATTTTCACCTTCCTCGATTCGAAACCTTTGCGTTGTTGGCAACACTGGGGTTGGTAAAACCACCCTGGTGGAAGCCTTGTTAAAGCACGCGGGTGCGATTGCGGTGGTGGGCGCGGTGGAAAAAGGCTCGACGGTCAGCGATTTTGACGGCCAGGAAAAAGCACGCTTGCATTCGCTCAACACCAGTGTGATGAGCTTTGATGCCAGCGATATCCATTTCAATATTATCGATACGCCTGGGCTGGCCGATTTTCGCGGTACGACTTTGAGTGCGATGGCGGCGGTCGAGACGATTGCGGTGGTGCTGAATGCCCAGACCGGCCTGGATGCCAGTGCGCTTAAACTGCTTGAGCGGGCGAAAGCGCGTGGTAACGAGCGGGTGATTATCATTAACCGTATTGATGCCGAGGGCGTCAATTTGGAAGCGGTGATGGCGCAGTTGAAAAGCGCGCTGGGCACCGAGTGTTTGCCCCTGAATTTGCCTTCGCGCGGCATGACCCGAGTCGTCGACTGTTTTTTTACCAGCGATTCAAAATTTGGCACCGAAATCAGCAGCGTGAAAGTGGCGCACCAGCAAATTATCGACCAAGTAGTCGAGGTTAATCCCGCGGTGATGGAGCACTATTTAGAGGAAGGCGAAGCCAAACTTTCCACCGCTGAGCTGCACGACGCCTTTGAGCAATGCTTGCGGGAAGGCCATCTGATCCCGGTGCTTTTCACTAGCGCACGCACCGGTGCTGGCGTTGCTGAGCTATTCGATGTGCTGGTGCGCTTGTTGCCGAATCCCAGCGAAGGCAATCCGCCGCCGTTTTTTAAAGGCCAAAGCAACTCTACACTGAGCAATTCTGGGCAAAGCAACGAGCAAGACCGCAGCGAGGCGGTATCGGTGCAAGTGCACGCAGACGAAAAGCTGCATGTGGTGGCGCACGTGTTCAAAGTCATCAATGATGCTTTTGTTGGCAAAATGGCGGTGTTTCGCATCTATCAGGGCACTGTAAAACGTGACACCCAGCTTTATATCGGCGATGGCAAAAAGCCCTTCAAAGTCGGGCACTTATACAAATTATTTGGCGCCAAACATGTCGAAATTGACGAAGGTATCGCGGGCGATATCTGCGCGGTGGCGAAAATCGACGATATTCATTACGGCGATGTGCTGCACGACAGCCATGATGAAGATCATTGGCATTTAATGCCGTTGGCACTGCCTAAAGCGATGTTTGGCCTGAGCGTGCAGCCGATTAGCCGTGGGCATGAGCAAAAACTGTCC
Organism: Lysobacterales bacterium; assembly: GCA_038317875.1. Taxonomy (GTDB): domain Bacteria; phylum Pseudomonadota; class Gammaproteobacteria; order Xanthomonadales; family SZUA-5; genus JANNYA01. The sequence continues at coordinate 1,800 of JBBQBR010000396.1, read as the reverse complement.
AGCGCGCTGCATAAATTGGCCGAGGAAGACCCGAGTTTTCATATCGAGCACCATGTAGAACTCAATGAAACGGTTTTATACGGCTTGGGCGATGTGCACCTAAAAGTGATGTTAGAACGCTTACGGGCGCGGTTTCAAGTCGAAGTTAAGACCGCGCCGCCGCGGATTGCCTATCGGGAAACGATCAGCATCGAGGCCGAAGGGCACCATCGGCATAAAAAGCAAACCGGCGGCGCTGGCCAATTTGGCGAGGTTTCGCTGCGCGTGCGCCCGCTGGCGCGCGGCGAGGGCTTTCGCTTTTTGGATGACACCAAGGGCGGCTCGATTCCGCATAACTTTATACCTGCGGTCGAAAAAGGCGTGCGTTTAGTATTAGCGCATGGCGCGATTGCTGGTTTTCCACTGCAGGATTTAGAAGTCAGCGCTTTTGATGGCAAACATCATCCGGTGGACTCCAAAGAAATCGCGTTTATTAGCGCCGGAAAATTCGCGCTGCTGGATGCCATTAGCAAAGCCCGAGCCATTGTTTTAGAGCCGATTGTGGATTTAACCGTAACCACGCCAGATGCGTCTATGGGTAATGTCAGCACCGGTTTGGCGAGTAAACGCGCGAAGATTACCGCGACCGATGCCGGCGCGCCCGGGGAGCTGGTGCTGCGCGCACAAGTGCCGATCAGCGAACTGGGCGACTATCAAAGCGAGCTAAAAAGTCAAACCGCCGGGCAAGCGATCTACAATATCGAATTTAGCCACTACGAACCGGTGCCAGCTGCGGTGCAAAAACAATTGACCGAGGCTTACAAGCCCAAACACGAAGAGGAATCATGAGCTATGGTTGCAGGGTGTGATTAAAAGGGATGTTTAAAAATGAGTTGTGTTCGAACCAAACCCAAAAGAACCGTTCGCCCTGAGCCTGTCGAAGGGCAGGGCCGCACAAATACTGACGCAGCCGCAGCACTCTGTGCAGCACCAAGCTTGCGGCTACATGCTTCGACGAGCTCAGCACGAACGGGTTTCTTTCAACGCCATGCCAGGATTAGAACGGATTTCGAAACCATGGTTGCCCGCACAATGTTTGAACACGCTCATGTTTGATACCACACCAACCTTCGCGCTCGGACGCTATTCCCTGAATTTAACGCGACCGCAGGTGATGGGCATTTTAAATATCACGCCGGATTCCTTCGCTGACGGCGCGCGTATAAGCAACAGCAATCAGGCGCTAGAAATCGCGGCCCAAATGGTCGCCGATGGCGTTGATATTTTGGACGTGGGCGGGGAATCGACGCGCCCGGGCGCTGTGCCAATCAGTCTGCAGGAAGAACTTGATCGGGTGATGCCGGTAATCGAAGCGCTTATAGCATTGGATAAACCTATTTCCATTGATACCAGTAAAGCCGAAGTCATGCGCGCCGCAACCCGCGCGGGTGCGGTGCTGATTAACGATGTCTATGCCTTGCGCGGTGAGGGCGCACTTTCAGCGGCGATAGAAAGCGGTGCGGCGGTAGTGCTGATGCACATGCAGGGCGAGCCACGTGATATGCAGCACGCGCCGCAGTATTTGGATGTGGTGGAAGAGGTCGCACGCTTTCTAACCGAGCGCATTTTCGCCGCACAAATGGCCGGCCTGGACAAAAAGCGCGTCATTGTTGATCCCGGTTTCGGCTTCGGCAAAACCACCGCGCACAATATGGAATTGCTGGGGCAACTAAAACGTTTCAGTCAATTTGAATGCCCAGTGTTGGTTGGGCTTTCCCGCAAAGGCAGCATTGGTGAGCTAACCCAGCAAAAGCAAGCCTC
>JBBQBR010000395.1:0-3537 GCA_038317875.1 Lysobacterales bacterium | reverse complement strand
AAAATTCGGCATGGCGCAGATGGAGCTTTTCAAGAAAGAAAAGGTCAATCCACTAGCGGGCTGTTTTCCGATCCTGATCCAAATCCCGGTATTCTTTGGGCTGTATTGGGTGCTTGCCGAATCGGTAGAAATGCGGCAGGCACCGTTTCTTTTTTGGATTAAAGATTTGACGGCGTCCGACCCCTATTTCGTTTTGCCCGTCTTGAACGGTTTAACGATGTTTTTGACGAGCAAAATGACACCAATGACGGGTATGGATCCGATGCAGCAGAAGATTATGACCTACATGCCGCTGGTTTTTGCGGTCATGATGGCCTTCTTCCCGGCCGGTTTGGTGTTGTACTGGACTTTCAACGGCGTGCTGGGCTTGGCGCAGCAGTACTATATTACGCGCAAAATTGAGAATGAAGCCGCTTTGAAACACGCCCATTGAGGTTGTTGCCCGCGCTATGACCGATACCATCGCCGCCATCGCCACCGCAGCCGGTGCTGGCGGTGTCGGAATTATTCGTATCAGTGGCGTCGCGGCGCGCGCTATCGCGGCGGCATTTTTTACCAAGCCGCTGCGCCCGCGTTACGCGCACTTTACCGAATTCCTCGATGCTCATGGCGTTGAAATCGATCACGGCTTGCTGCTGTATTTCCAAGCGCCGAACTCATTTACGGGTGAGGACGTTGTCGAGCTTCAAGTGCATGGATCGCCCGTCGCGTTAGCGATGCTGTTACGCCGATGCTTTCAGCTTGGCGCACGTCATGCGCGCGCTGGCGAGTTTACTGAGCGCGCATTCCTCAATCAAAAATTGGACTTAGCGCAGGCCGAAGCCGTGGCCGATTTAATCGCCGCACAAAGCGAGGCTGCGGCGGCAGCCGCAGTAAGGTCATTGGAAGGCGAGTTCTCACGACACGTCGAGCGCGTTCTAGTCGAACTCACTGAACTGCGAACCTATGTCGAAGCGCTGATTGACTTTCCTGAGGAAGACATCACTTTTTCACATGATCGCCAAATTACTGCGCGTAATTTGCGGTTGAACGCGTTATTAGCAAATCTACTAATTCAGACTAAACGTGGGCAGCGGCTACGGGACGGCCTGTACGTTGTCATTATTGGCCCGCCGAACGCCGGTAAATCTTCGCTGCTCAATGTGTTGGCGCAAAATGATCGAGCGATCGTTACCCCGATTGCGGGCACAACACGAGATGTTTTGCGCGAGCAAATTAACATCAATGGTGTGCCAGTCACGCTCGTTGATACCGCAGGCTTGCGCGAAAGTGCCGATATGATAGAAGCCGAAGGCATCCGACGCGCGCGTTTAGAAGTTGCGCGCGCCGATCTCGCTATTTTGTTGCTAGGTGCCGACCAGTCGGATTTCAGCTTTGCTGATTTACACAAGAGCTTGCCACCATCGCTCAAGCATATCTGTGTGCGCAATAAGGCGGACTTGGTTCAGACAAGCCTGACAGATGAAACGCTTGCGATATCGACCCTAACGGGTAGTGGTCTGTCAGAACTTTGCAACAAAATCTTGGCGATGACCGGATCAGAGTTGGTGGGCGAAGGCAGCGCCGGTACTTTTAGTGCGCGAGCACGTCATGTGCAAGCGCTAGAAATGGCGCAGTCTCAACTCGCCAAAGCGCAATCGTGGCTCGTGGCAGAACAGGGTGAACTGGCCGCTGAAGAGATGCGCTTAGCGCAAATCAGCCTTAGTGAGATAACAGGCGCGTTTAGCGCTGACGATCTATTGGGAAAGATCTTTTCATCTTTTTGCATTGGCAAATAAGTCGCTCCCAGTTTTCGTAGCTTAAAAAGTCGCATCTAGAGCGCTCCAGTGGTGCTAAAAATTTTCTGACAAAAGTCGGTATAGCTATTTATAGCTGTCTTGCTTGCTGCCAAGCTTGTACATCCACGATTTCGGGATAGTTCAATGACGCTGCGCCGCTATAAAAATTTCGCGCCTGAAGTTGGCGCGCGTGTCTATGTTGACTCAATGGCGCTGGTACTCGGTCAAATTAAACTAGGCGACGATGTAAGTATCTGGCCTTTTGTAGCCGCGCGCGGGGACGTCAATCGAATTGTGATTGGCGCGCGAAGCAATATCCAGGACAACAGCGTGTTGCACGTTACCCATGACGGAAAATACACACCTGGTGGCAGCCCTTTGGTAATTGGTACGGACGTAACGGTTGGCCATGGCGCAATTTTGCACGCATGCACGATTGAAGACGCGTGCTTAATCGGTATGGGTGCGGTCGTGCTGGATAAAGCGCATGTTGGCAAACACTCATTAGTCGCCGCCGGAAGTGTACTGAGCCCCGGAAAAATCGTAGAGCCCGGCTCTATGTGGCGTGGCAATCCGGCGCGGTTTGTTAGAAAGCTAAGCGATATCGAAATTGAATCTTTGTATTACTCAGCTCAGAACTACGTCAAGCTCAAGGACGACTACTTGAGTGGCGAAGTCAGCGACATTTAGCCATTTATTTTAGCAGCAACAAACCTTCGCGCAATTTTTTAAGGGAAAGCAAGATGATTCGAGTAGCCTTGATCGACGACCATGATTTAATCCGAAACGGTTTCGCCTTGATCTTGTCGAACGACCCAGAATTTAGCGTGGTCGCGGAAGGCCGCCGCGGTGAAGACGCGATTGCAATTGCGCGAAAAGACAAGCCCGATGTGATTTTGCTGGATATCAGCATGCCGGGCGGTATCAGTGGCGTCGAGGCACTATCGCGCTTGATAGTGTTAAATAAGCCACCAAAAGTGATCATGGTTAGCCAGTACGAAGATCTTGGGCTAATACGTCGATTGATGGATTCTGGAGCTTGTGGTTACGTCAGCAAAAGCGCCGGTGCCGAGGAACTAAAGGCAGCAATTCGCATCGTAATGCAGGGTCGGCGATACGTCAGTCAAGACTTGGCACAAGCCATGGCACTTGCGGGGTCGCAAGTCGGTAAGGAGTCACCATTTTCAAATATAAGTCGACGCGAACGCGAGGTTGCCATGTCAATTATTGCCGGGGAGCGCGGCATGGATTTGGCAGCCCGACTATTCATTAGTGCCAAAACAGTCAGTACCCACAAGCGGACACTGTTTCAAAAACTGGGGATTACGACAGATGCAGAGCTAATAAAACTGGCCATTACGTACGGTTTGGCACCGGAAACCGTGGTGCTATCAAATCTGTAGCCGACCCCGAACCTGAACAAACTCAAATTCCCTGAAATAAAATCAAACAAATTTAGTTGACGCCCTGGAAATCTGATGTAGAGTAGCTGGCTCACCTGACGAGAAACACACGCCGCGAGATGCGGTTGAGTGGTCAGGGGATCTGGTTTCAAGGCGGTAGTCTTGCAGGTTTAAGGCGCTGGGTTTGGGTTAGATCTGAGGTTGACGGGTTGAGCTTACAACAATGTCTGTAGTTTATGACAGGGTTGTGACAAAACCTTCGGCTTTTGAATTGATCTTTAACATTATTGAGAAGTGTCTTGTGTGGTCGTTCGTGCGGAAGTAGTTCGCATGGATGCGACTACACAAAATTGATT
>JBBQBR010000394.1:0-3537 GCA_038317875.1 Lysobacterales bacterium | reverse complement strand
CCTACGCCTTGACGGAACCGCAATCAGGTTCTGACGCATCGGCGATGCGCGTGCGTGCGGTCAAGCAGGCGGATGGCAGTTATAAAATCAATGGCAGCAAAAGTTGGATTACCTCCGGCCCAGTGGCGGAACGCTTGGTTGCTTTTGTTATGACTGATCCGGAGAAGGGCGCAAAAGGGATCAGCGCGTTTTTAATTGACAGCCGCCACGCCGGTTTTACTCGCGGTAAGCACGAGCCAAAACTGGGGATTCGCGCTTCTGCAACCTGCGTGGTGGACTTTAATGACTATGTTGCTGGCGCAGATACCTTGCTTGGCAAAGAAGGCGAGGGCTTCAAAATTGCCATGAGCGTGTTGGATGCCGGGCGCATTGGCATTGCCAGCCAAGCCATCGGCATCGCGCGCGCGGCTTACGAAGCTGCCGTCGCCTATTGCAAAGATCGAAAGTCTTTTGGTCAAGCGATTGGTAGTTTCCAGATGATTCAGGCCAAAATCGCCGACATGAAGTGCAAATTAGATGCTGCAGAATTGCTGACTTTGCGCGCCGCATGGATGAAACAGAATGGCTTCGAAAAATTTGGCAAAGAGGCCGCAATTGCTAAATTAACCGCATCAGAAGCCGCGATGTTCATCACCCACGCAGCACTGCAGATCCACGGTGGCATGGGCTACAGCAAAGAATTGCCGGTCGAACGCTATTTCCGTGATGCAAAAATTACTGAAATCTATGAAGGTACCAGCGAAATTCAGCGCGTTGTTATTGCACGGGCGGAAACGGGCTTAAGATAATTAGTAAGTCGGCGCAAACTTGAGGGGATCACCTCAAGTTTGCTCGGTAGCCGCGTCCAATTATGGCCCTTGACTACCAGCTTTAATGGCTTGGGGCTTCGATCTTTATCTCCCGACCGTTATTGTCTGTAAATATTGTTTCCAGGTCAGTTGCAGGATTTAAAGCCGCTAGCTTACCCAGCAAAAACTCAACCCACGTTACTATTTCTGTAGTTTTCGTGTCAGACGAGTTTGCTAACGCGTTTGCTGATGTAAAAGCGGCCATGCAGATAAAAAAGATTTTCAAACGTTTCATTTAGTGCTCATGGGTTGATTCGGAGAAATTAGGATACCGCATCTACATTAGAAACAAAATTGTGCTTATTGGGATTGCATTGCGCTCGACAACCGCTCTTTCGCTGTTTTTACCCGCACATGATCTGGCCCGAAACTGGCAATTAACAGCGGTATCGCCAAATTCAGTTTTGTTTCTGCATCGCTGTAGCGCTTGGCCGCAATATCGGCAGTGGCGGCATTACTCAGCATTACAGCGTAAAGCGGGTGCTTTTCACCAATGGCTTCCTTGGCGACGGCCAAAGTCTGGCGAAATTGCTCGGTTGCCGCATCCACCATGCCACGTTTGACCAGCAGCATCGCTAGATTGCTTCTGGCAAGTGCTTCGCTAGAAGTTCGTTTAGTCTGCTGTACGTGATGATTGACTAGCTCGACATATTGCTCTTGCGCTAAGTCCAGATTGCCGAGATCTTCATGCGTGTAGGCAATCGTGTTCATCAACTCTAATGTGCGAAAGTCATTGGCGCCGAATCGCGCTTTAATCCGTGGCAGCAGCGCAACGGCGATTTTTAATGCCTCCGGCTGGCGATTTAGATGCACGAGTGCGGGCAACTGATTCAACTCGGCAATCATGGTCGAAGGGTGCTCAGGCCCTAACAGTTGCGTACGGCCTTGAATGACCTCATTAAACAACGTCAAAGCTTCGTCACTGCGGTGCGCCATATCCAACGTCGTGGCGAGCGTGTTTTTTAATGAATAAATGTGGGATTTGAATATGTCCTTGTCGCTAGACAAACTGATTTGCTTGCGCAGCATTTGTTCGGCCTCGTCCAACTTGCCCACGCCGCGCAATAAAATTGCATAGTTGTTGAAAAACGAGGTTGCTTTGTCTGATTTCAGTTTGCTGATGTGCGGCAAAATCGCGATAGCCTGATTGATAGCGTCGTCATTTCGTCGCAAATGTGCAAGCGCAAACATTTTTTCCAGATCAAACTCCAAAACGCTTGCGTTCGACGGCGAAAATGCCTTGCGTAGAACCGGCAAACGCTGATCAAGTGCCAGCAGCGCTTTATCGAACTCTTGCGCCCGATTCAGCGCTGTAATTTGCGCAAGTGCGGCCTCAATCTGTTTACTTGACGGCTTAACCGCATCAAATTGCAGTTCTTGCAGCGCCCAATCCGCATAGCGTGCGCCCTTTGCTCCGTCGCCTGAACCCGTCCACGCCATCGACAACATTAGGGCTACTGCGCCGCGAACATCGGTGTTGTGCGGCAAATTCTGATATGCCAAATCAGCGCCGATCAACACGTCAGGCATCGTGACACTGATTCCAGACATTTCAGGATCGGTACGCGTCAATATGTCAGTCACAAATTGATTGACTGCTACCACCTCGCGCTCGCGTTGCTGCGCTTGCAGCAGCGCCACACGTGCCTTTTCTGCTGCCAGCAGCGAATAGACTGTTGCGCCGAATAGTGCAAACACCGCCAAACTAAGCGCCGCAACCAAAGTCGGATTGCGCCGAACAAATTTGCCAAAAACATAGCCAAAACTTGGGCGTCTAGCCTGCAGTGGCCGATTGTTTAGATAGCTTTCCAAATCACCGGCAAAACTTGCAGCAGAATCATAGCGTCGCTTTAATTCGCGATTTGACGCGGTGTCGACGATCAGCTCGACTTCGCCGCGCAAATTTGGGCGCAGCGTACTGAGGCTAACGCGCTTACCGTCGCTTAGCTCTTTAATGGCATCCAACAGGCTGGTGGTGCTGATTTTTAATGGCAGCTCGCCGGTCAATAGTTCATAAAGCACCACGCCCAAGGCGTAGACGTCCGAGCGCACATCGGCATTTGCGCTGGATGCCAGCTGTTCTGGGCTCATATAAGCCAAGGTGCCGATGATCTGGCCGAAACGCGTGCGCACGCCGGATGCATCGGGCTCATTCAAGCGCGCAATGCCAAAATCGAGGATTTTGGGCTGCATTTGCGCATCGACAATGATGTTCGCGGGTTTGATATCGCGGTGGATAACGCCCTTTTGGTGCGCGTATTGCAGCGCGTGCGCAATCTTTGCGACCAGTCGAAATATCGCTTTGACGTCCAACTTATTACGCTTGACATATTCGTCCAGCTGCAGGCCCGCAACATATTCCATCGCATACCAGGGCTGTTCGGTGCCTGCAAGTTCAATGGTGCCAACTTCATACAAACGGGCAATGCCCGGGTGTTCAAGACGCGCCAATACTTCCATTTCTTGCCGAAAACGGCTCAAACCGTCGGCATCAAACTGCGATGTCAGCATCAGTTTAATCGCAACTTTGCGCTTGGGCAGGTCCGATTCGCCCAGCAAAACCATGCCCATGCCGCCTTTGCCCAGCACTTCAATAATGCGATATGGGCCTATTTGGCGCGGCAAATCAGTCGGCATAGCAGGGGGAAACCTGCTGCCATCTTGGGTCTCCGCCGTTTGGTCAATCATT
>JBBQBR010000393.1:0-3543 GCA_038317875.1 Lysobacterales bacterium | reverse complement strand
TGGTCGAGCGCCCTAGCCTTTGCTAATAGTGTGATTGGAACAGCGCAGAGGCTAGCGCCCGCTGCGGAATTCCCGAGAAGTTTTAAAAGATTTCGACGCAGCATATGGCAAGCCTTGACAGGTGGACGCGTGTGGGCGCTGCTCAGCAGGCCTAAAGAATTTCGATGGTTATGGCTAGATCAGCATCTTTAACCTCAAACTTAGTTTCGTCAAAGTTCGGGCGACGCATGACGCGCGGATTGTTAGAAAAGCCATACCCTTCTTTAGGGATGCCCAAAATATTGCTGTCTAATTGACCATTGCCATTTTCATCCTGCATCACCATGACGCTGTAAGTACCGGGCTTAAGATCAGGAAAGCTTAAACTGATAGGTTCAACTGACTTAACGTCGACCATTTGCGCCGCTGTTGCCTCCGCTTCGCCGTCGTAGGCCGCGCTGCTCGACACCAACTTGACAGCCATTTTTCCTGCCGCTTTGGTCACTTGCGTAATATTGACGGTTAGTGTTGCGGCGTTTGTGACGCCAGCGAATGCCAAGGTGGCAGCGGCAAAAAGCGTATAAATGTTGCGCATGAGCGAATTCCTTAAAGTGTTGTAGGTAAATCATCACGGCGCGTGGGTCTTGCAACCAAGTCTGGTGCGCCGATGGAACATAGCTTGCGCTCGACCGCATCATCAGCAAACACACCAGTGTCATGCCTAGGAGGTGACTGAAGTCACTTTTAAGCCTATCGCATACGCCGGAGCCTTGACTTGACGGGCGCAACTCCGGATTCTGCGGACATGATAAAAACTAAGCACGCCGCATCAGTCATTGACGCCGCATCAGTCATTGACACCGCACGAGTCATTGACACCGCACGAGTCATTGACACCGCAAGAGTCATTCCGAAGGTTGCACCGGGCACAGATGGCAATCTTTACATTAACAACCTGCTTATGATTTTTTCAGCGGTTTTAACTTGGTGCGCGATCGTGATCAGCGCTTTTTTTCAGCTCAGTGACCTCACTCGCGTTGGGTTTATCTTGGCGGCCGTTAGCTTTTTGAGCTCGTTTCTACTTGAAAATCGCAGGATTAGCTTAGGCTGGTCGCCAGCGTTGGTCATCATGACGGTCAGCGCCGCCAGCGCGGTTTATTTAGGCGGGTTTGGCGCGACGCCTGCGCTGTACGTGATTGCTGGCGTCAAACTCTTTGAAAAATTGCCGCGTCGGCACTTTTGGCTCGTAGTCCTAGCACTCAACGTGCTGCTGCTAAGTCGCCTTGCCATGAGCCAAGCTTTGCTGTGGACGCTAAGCTCTTTTGCAGCCTATCTTGGCTTCCAACTATTTGGCCTGATGATGGTTTCATCGAGCCAAGCCTTGCAAACGGCTAACATCGAACTCTTACGCATCAACGCTGAACTGATATCCACGCGCGCACTGTTGAGTGAAAGCGCACGTGCGCAAGAGCGGTTAAGCCTATCGCGCGAGCTACATGATGTGTGCGGGCACAAGCTGACTGCACTGAAATTGACGCTGCGGGGCCGTGCCGATTTTGGCGCACTTGAGGCACCTGAGCGGGCGCTATGTCAAACGTTGACGGATGAATTACTCAGTGATATCCGTGCCGTGGTGGCAACGTTGCGTGAACATGAAGGCATTGATTTGGCGCAGGCATTAAATCAGCTCGGCAGCGGTTGGAAGCGGCCTTTAGTCAGCGTAACGATTGATCCCAACGCGCGCGTGCCGAATCTAGATCATGCGGTCGCACTGCTGCGCGTGGCTCAAGAAGGCTTGACCAATGCCGCGCGCCACAGCAATGCCACTCAGGTCGAAATTGTCCTCGCTCAAGAAGACGAATCCGCACACGAGCCAACGAGCAGAACGCTTATTTTGAGCGTCTCAGACAACGGCTCAAATAGCGTCAGCGCCGCAAATATGCTGATACGTGGCAATGGTTTGAATGGTATGGAAGAGCGTCTTGCCGCGCTTGGCGGCAATTTGGAGATCAAGCAACTTGCCAAAGGTTGGCGCTTAGCCGCGCGCTTGCCGTTACCCGCACACGCCCAGCTATGAGTCGAATTCGCGTTGTATTTGTTGACGATCAAGCACTAGTCCGTGCTGGCTTGGAGGCATTGCTAAAAAGTTTGCCTGGGATCGAGCTGATTCGCTCTACGGGTGATGCAGCGATACTGTTAAGCCACATTGAGTCAGACCGGCCTGACGTGGTGATTTCTGACATACGTATGCCCGGATTGAACGGCATCGCGCTGACCGCAGCACTGCGGCAAAAGCGCAACCTTACGCCGGTACTGCTGTTGACCACTTTTGAGGATCCGAGTTTATTTTTACAGGCGCGTAAAGCCGGGGCGCAGGGTTTTTTGCTAAAAGACACATCGCCGGAAATATTATTGGAAGCCATCCTAGCGCTGAGTCAAGGCGGCACGCTATTTGAGCCCAAAGCCACCGCAAGTTTTGATAGCCCCGCACCATTAGCGCCGAAAAGCGCTGCCGAGCTCCGGCTTAATGCGCGCGAAGTCGAAATTTTGCGTTTGATGGCGGGTGGTTACGCGAACAAAGAAATTGCCACAGCGCTGCACTTAGCCGAGGGCACCATCAAAAATTATGTGTCCGAAATCATGGCAAAACTGGACTGCAACGACCGCATTCGCGCTGTACTAAAAGCAATTGCGCAAAAAGTGATTTGAAGCTTTTTAATTTGAAACCTAATCATGCGGCCAGAATAAGGTTGAAATTTACCAGTGAGATCCGTTCGCCCTGAGCCTGTCGAAGGGTAGCGCCGTTCGATTCCTAACGAAGCTATAGACAGTACGAATATTGAGGCACGAATATTGAGGCGGCACGCATCGACAGGCTCAGCATGAACGGGTTTCGAGTAAGCTCTTTGCCAAATCACCATCAAATTAAAATACGAAATTTAAACAGAACCTAGTCGAATCCATAGCAATCGGTGGTTAGGGTATCCATGAAATCCACTACTAAGAATGCCTCAATCCACTACACTGGACGCTATCGTTCGCCGGCTTGTGGCTTCGTAACATCTTTGTTGCCCCTGCCCGCCTGTAGCTCCTTACTGAAGTCATTGCATGCGCCTTAAATTTTTGCCGTTTTTAATCTCCTTGATTTCACTCGTAAGCCTAATCGCGCTGTTGCCGCTGTTAATTAACGGACGAGAGTCAGTTTCGGCCAGCGGCGTCCTAGTCGGGCTATTTCCGGGTTTTGGACTCGGTTTGGTTGTGGCCACGTGCTCCTTTGAAGAACAGGCGGGGTCGCGCGGTTTACTATTTGTACCCTTGGCGGCACTTTTGGGTATGACGATGGCGGTGCTGTGTTGGGTTTTTGCATCATTTGTTGGTGCCAAGTCACTGCCGTTAGTACTGGGCTATGGCATCGTCAATATGTTTGGCGCAATTACATTTTTTGCGCTGGTTCGGAAACTTTATGACATCAAAGTATCCAGTCGCAAATTTTTGCCGGTTGCGGGTGCAAGTGCTGCGACTGCATTAGTGCTGATATTTTTTCCGTTGACGCTTTTTTCGCAC
>JBBQBR010000392.1:0-3545 GCA_038317875.1 Lysobacterales bacterium | reverse complement strand
CCAATCGCTGCGAGCACAACTGTGAACTCGGTCTTCTCTTCAACAACTGCAGCAGCAGCGGCAGGGCCAGCAGCAGCAACAGGAGCTGCTGCGGAAACGCCGAACTTTTCTTCCATGGCCTTAACCAAATCCATAATGTCCATCAAAGGCATTGCGGCAATGGCGTTTAAGATGTCGTCTTTTGAAATAGGCATTGTAAATCTCCGTTGTATCTAGTTTTTCGTGTCGCGTAGCGCGGCACTTAAATGTGTGGGTTTAATATTCGTTGCGAACTTAAGCTTTGAGTTTCTAAACAGCTTCAGCTTCAGCGCTAGCTTCAACTGCTGGCGCTTGCTTGGTATCGCCAACTGCTTTGATCGCGCGCGCAAGTTGATTGGCAGGTTCCGCCATCACTCGAACGAGCATCGTTGCAGGTTGCACCAAACATGCGAGAAACATGCTGAGCGCTTGATCGCGAGTCGGCAAGGAAGCCAAGCGTTCAAGTTCAGCTGCGCCGTAGGCTTTTCCGCCCACAACAACTAACCTTGGCACCATCTTGACATTGGTCTTGACGAAATCTTTGATCAACCGACCGGCTGCGCCTGGATCTTCTTTCGAGAACGCAAAAATCAGCGGACCCGTTAGCTTTCCCTTGACGCATTCAAACTCTGTACCCTCGACCGCACGTTCCAACAGCGAGTTTTTAACCACGCGGATGTAAACGCCCGACGTACGCGCTTTACGGCGTAGGTCAGTCAACTTTTCCACCGTAATTCCGGCGTACTCAGCAGCGACGAGCGACAACGCTTTTTGCGTCACGCTTGCTAGTTCGGCAACGACTTCTTTCTTTTGTTGTAAATTAAGAGCCATTGCTTTCTCCATTCGTGTCAACACCTAAAGTGTTGACGTGATTCACAGCGGTATTTTGCTGCGCCTTCGTTTTGGTCTGGCCCCGCGTTCACCCCACGCACTTTTACATGCCATAAAGCGTGCACCGGCAGCACCATCTACGCAGGCCGCCAAAAAGGGCGAATTAAGGTACGCACTGAATGTGCGCGCCACCTGCGGTCTTTGACGACCGCCCTTAAATTTCCTTAAGGGCACTGCCGATCAAAATTTCCTGCTTTTTCTTTACTTAGACAGCGTTGAGGAATCTACGACTACGCCTGGACCCATGGTCGAGCTCAAAGAAACCTTAATCAAATACTGGCCCTTTGCTGTTACTGGACGCGCTTTGTTCAAATCAGCCAGCAACGCTTGAAGATTCGCCTTCAAGTGCGCGGCCTCAAATTTTGCCTTACCAATCGTGCAGTGAATGATTCCACCCTTGTCATTGCGATAGCGCACTTGACCGGCTTTAGCGTTCTTGACTGCGGTTGCGACGTCAGGCGTCACGGTTCCGACCTTTGGATTAGGCATCAAACCGCGGGGGCCGAGCACTTGGCCTAACTTACCCACAACACGCATTGCATCGGGTGCGGCGATAATGACGTCATAATTCAAATCACCCGCCAGCATCTTTTCAGCGAGTTCGTCCATTCCGACGACTTCGGCACCCGCTTCAAGCGCTTTGGCTGCGGCGTCGCCTTGCGCGAAGACGGCAACTCGAACGGACTTACCGGTACCGTGCGGTAGTACGGTCGAACCGCGCACACCTTGATCAGATTTTTTTGCATCAATGCCGAGGCGAACCGCTACATCAATACCTTCTGCGAACTTAGCAGTGGCATTTTTTTGCACGATCGCGATCGCGTCATCTAATGCATAGGACTTTCCCTGCGCGACTGCGCCGAGCAACATTTTTTGTCGTTTATTGAGCTTTGCCATGGTCTTAAATCTCCGTGTTTAGGCCCATGCTGCGGGCGCTACCAGCGATGGTGCGCACTGCAGCGTCAAGATCAGCAGCCGTTAAGTCTGGCATTTTGATCTTGGCGATTTCTTCCAGCTGAGCGCGCGTTACTTTGCCGACTTTCTCGGTGTTCGGGCGCTTACTGCCGCTTTTGATTCCGACCGCTTTTTTCAACAGAATTGTCGCTGGAGCGGTTTTCATGATGAAGGTGAAACTGCGATCAGAATAGACTGTAATCACGACAGGCGTAGGCAGTCCTGGCTCCAGCTTGCTGGTTGCCGCGTTAAATGCCTTACAGAATTCCATAATGTTGACACCGCGTTGACCTAATGCGGGGCCGACGGGTGGCGAGGGATTTGCTTGCCCTGCCTTTACTTGTAGCTTGATGTAGCCTGTGACCTTCTTGGCCATAGTGTTATCTCCGAGTGGTTGCGCCCGTTGCCGAGCTCCTCGTGGGTGAAAAGCCCGCCATGGTAGCGAACCGTGTTAAAGCAATTATTCGAGCTGCCTCTACTTCTTCGCTTCGGCTTTGCTTACTTCGCTTTTTCGACTTGCGAAAATTCTAAATCTACCGGGGTTGAACGACCAAAGATAAGCACAGCAACCTTCAATCGACTCTTTTCATAGTTCACTTCGTCAACAACGGCGTTAAAGTCGTTAAATGGCCCATCAACAACGCGCACCATTTCACCGACTTCAAACAACACCTTCGGTTTAGGCTTCTCGATGCTGTCTTGCACGCGCTGCAAGATTGTGTCGGCTTCTTTGGCACTAATCGGCAGCGGCTTTTCTTTGGTGCCGCCAATAAAGCCCATTACTTTGGGCGTTTCCCGAACCAAGTGCCAGCATTCATCGTTGATCGTAATTGAACGGCCATCGACTGCGGTTTCGATTTGCACCATGACGTAGCCGGGATAAAATTTTCGGTCGCTACGACGTTTCTGACCGTTGCGCATTTCAATTATTTCTTCGGTGGGAACCAACACATCACCGAAGCGCTCCTGCATTCCGAAGCGCTGAATGCGCTCGATCAACGAACGTTTAACCGTTTGTTCGAAACCTGAATATGCATGCACAACATACCAACGCTTTTCCATGCCTTAAACTCCTCAGCCGCCCATCGTCCAACGCACGAGCGTCGCCAGGATATAGTCAATAAAAAACATCAGAATACCGACAATGATGACGGCGACAATCACGACCATCGTGGTTTGTGTAGTTTCTTGCTTGGTGGGCCAGACGACCTTGCGCAATTCAATCATTGCCGCCGCGAGAAACTTCAAAAACGCGACGCCTGGGCCGCTGCGAGACATGATCACGCCACCGGCAATTAGCGCACCAACGAAGGTTAGTACGCGCACCCATGCTGGCCATGCGGGATTGAAATAGTAAAATGCGAAAATGCCAGCCGCTATGAGCGCGACACCTGCAAACAAGACTGCGTAGTCGACGGGAGCAAGCATCCGCGTAGACGTTGTGTTTTCAACTTTTGCACTCATGTTGCCACTTCTTCCTTGAATCATCGACCGCTTCAAGCAATCACCATAAATTCGGCTGCTTGAGTGGCAGGCCAGTAGGGACTCGAACCCCAAACCTGCGGTTTTGGAGACCGCTGCTCTGCCAATTGAGCTACTGGCCTTCAGAAAAAACTGATTAGCGCAAATGCTGGGGAACTATTTCCAGCTCATACGCCGCCCAATCTCAAAAAAACGGGCGC
>JBBQBR010000391.1:0-3549 GCA_038317875.1 Lysobacterales bacterium | reverse complement strand
GTAGGCGATCGTTGCATCGCCTACGTTTGCCGGAAAAGTTTCGGTGTCCAAAACGTAAAAGACCGCCCCAACGGGGCGGTGCATACCAGCCCAGGGTTTCACCCTGGGTATGAAGTGCGGATAGCCACGCGTTCTGAAGGAGCGCGGCTATTATTGGTATTAATGCGCAACTGACTGACGACCTCAAAGCTGTTTTTGCACCATTCTTTGATATTGACCAAGGTGTAATTCAGCGGCGTGCCGTCGTCACGCGTAAAGCTGTTGCGCTCAAGCAGAATGTGGGATGCCGCGTAAGCGTCTGGGCCAACAATTTCGTCTAATAAGGTTAAAAAGCGAGCGCCGCAAGACGTCCAATTTAATGCCCAGTTCGGTGCGTGCGTAACTTTATGAGCACCTTCTCCACTGGGCTTTCACATGGACTTTGTGCGTGCTTATCTTGACGCGGCGCATAGCTATAGACGAGTGCTGTGCTGACTAAATCGCACGAATCAACAGCGCACAGTCCAGATTCAAGGCGGCCAAGCCTTGATCAAAGGTGGCAATTTTTGCGCCCCGTGCGCGCGCAAGCTGCGCAAGGTAAGCGTCGGTAATTTGTTTGTGGCCCAAAATGCCGCGCGTGGAAACGCTGAGGTAGTTTTCCGATTGCGGCCAAAATTCGTGCTGCGATTGAGCGGTGCGAACCGATTGAATGCGCTGCAGTTGTGCCCAAGCCTGCTCTGCGTTGTTCACTATTTTCTGCGCAAGCAAGACCCGTAATAGCGCGCCTTGGGTGATAGCGCAGGTCGCGAAAGGTTCCTTCAAAGTTGCGAACCATGCTTGTGCTTGCGGGTGGAACGCATGATTCTTCACTGCAAGCGCAATCAACACATTGGCATCCAGCAGGACGCTCATATCTCGTCTTCTAAAGCCCGGACATCTTCACTGGTAAACACGGCCAATCCGCGTTTAATGGTCGGGAAGCCGGCCGCACTGATGCCAAATACCGGCTCCTCGATGTTTGCTTTATCGCCCAAAACCTGCTGTAAAAGCTCACCCACCACTTGGCTGAGACTGGTGCCACGGTCACGCGCGACGCTGCGCAAAATGGGATTGAGATGATCGGGAATGTCGATCGTGGTTCGCATTTGAATATTCTGGTTCTGTGGTGCCAAAATGGTAGCAGAATCAATGATTCATTGAATCAAATAAAATAGACAGCAATTGTTAGTCGGCTCTAAACAAATTTGCGATCCAATGTCCAGTTTCCACCCGTTTCTACGCAACCCCAGATAACACTTATTCTGGGAGCCTTAATTGAACTTGACATTCCGAAATGTACGGCCCAATTCCTTTGCGCTGGCTGTAATCGCACTTTTTAGCGCGCCCGCATACGCCATCAATTGGCCTTCCGGCGCATGCTCTGGCACGCTGCAAGCCTGCATAGACGCCGCAGCAGTCGGTGCTGACATTCAAATCCAGAGCGAAGCCATTATCGCGGAAGACTTGGTGCTAGGCCGCAGCGTCACGCTGTCCAAAAATGGCACCGCAGCGCGCTTGGGGCCGGGCCGGAACATTGTTATCAACGCACTCGGCGGCACTGACACCATCACCGTGCGCAATCTGTGGGTGTATGGGCAGATTACCGCCACGGTCGGCGGCACCAGCGGCACCGCGCGGGTTAATTTGGAGGGGCTAAGAGTCGAAAATACTGCAGGCACCGCAGTATTTATCGAACGCAGCAGCACCGTGAGCGCAGCCGCCATCGTTAATCTCACCAACAGCACCTTGATTGCCGGATCAAGCAACCCGGCGGTTGCCGTGTCGCACGTAGGCGTTGTTGGTGATCCGACCTACAACATCACCAACAACGACATTACCGCGCAGGGTACCGGCATTGACATCCAGTTGGACGTCGGTCGAAGCAATATTTTGGCGAATCGCGTCGGGCGCCCCAGGCCCAGTAACAGCGCTGCTCGCGGCATCGTCGTCGTGTCTCAAAGTGGCGGCGCGGGTACTGCGCAAATTGCGCGCAACGTGGTTTTTAACTTTGCCATCGGCATGGATATTGGCCGGGTCAGCGGAGCAGTCGCTGCGACGGTGGTCAATAACACCATTGTGCGAGCGAGAATCGCTGGAATTCGTACGCAAAACGCGACAGTCACTGGGCGCGTGGCGAATAACCTGATCAGCTCGGGTTTTTGCGGCATTAACAAAACCAGCACGGGAGCCCTCGCGAGCACGGACTACAATTTTTTTCATGACCTCAACGCGAATCACTGCGGCGGTTCAATCCCGGGCGCTAATGATCGCACCGGCACGCCCGAATTTATCTCAAGCCTTGATTTTCGCGTGCGATCGCTTTCGTCGCCCAATGTCAATGCGGGCAACAATGCCGACCAACCGCAGTTTATTGTGCCGCTGCCTGATTTTGATCAGCGCAATGGTCGGGTCAGCAGTGTGGTTGATGCAGGCGCTTTTGAGTTCGGCTTTGACCGCAGCTTAGAGCACGCTAGCACCGCTGCTAACACGTCCGGGAATTTGACCACCATTTCCCCGCCATTTGTATTGGTTGCCAGCGACGCGCTCCAGCTCAGCCAGTTCGGCCGCGAGCTCGATGGCTTCACGCCCCTGCCAGCTAACGCCAGTGCGCATTTGGGCATGTGGTGGAATGGCCCGCAAGGCTGGACAATTTTCAATCAGCTCAATACCGCGCCGCTAGGCCTCGGCCGACGATTTTTCACTCTGCTTGATCTCCATAGCAACACCACCACCGTGCATATTGCCAACTTGGCTAACACCTTCAGCAACTTCACGATCTTGGATCGTCCAGAGCTCAATAACCGCCCGAACGCGCTGCCGATGGTGACCCAAAACTATGCCCCGAACGGTGCCAGCGGCGTCTACAACAACTCCGCCATCGGCGTTTGGTATGACACAGCGGATTCGCGCTGGAAGATCTTTAATCAACAGCCCCTTGGATCCGCAGCGCCAGCGATGCCGATCAATGCTGCGTTCAACGTGATGACACCGAACGAACTTTTCGCCAACGGTAGCCATGCCTTTCGCACCGCGCCACTGGCGGTGCCGGTGCTCGTGCTCAACATCAGCCATCCGTTGCTCAACAACACCCGCTGCGCGCAGCCTTACGTCACTTCAGCCTACAACCCGAACAATGTTTATGTGCCATCAAACGTGGTTTTAAGCTACAACTCGAACCCAGATGACCGCGGCAACTGGGCGATTGAACGCGGTGATGGCCTGCAAATTCCCGCTGGTGCAGCATTTCACGTGTATATCGACCCGCAACAGTCGCGCCGATGCAATACCGAGCTGCTAAGCGATGGATTTGAGTAGGTTCGCCGCCATAAACCGGCAAAGCGTAAGGTGCTGGCGATAGAGGGGCGTTGCTTAAAGCAAAATAGCCTGGGGTGAGTGATCCGTGCAGCAAATTGGGCTTGCTCGATTGGCTAGAGCGCGTGGAAATGCCGGGTGTATCGAAGGTGACGCACCAGCAACTTTTACGCGCGATGGATGCTTTGGTGGATCGCATGGACGCAGTGGAATCAACAC
>JBBQBR010000390.1:0-3554 GCA_038317875.1 Lysobacterales bacterium | reverse complement strand
CTCTTGGCTATAATCGGGCTCCACTGCAAGCTTTATGATTCGCTGCTGCGCATAAATTGGACTGGCAAGCAAAATCGCGAACGCAATTCCGGTCAAAGTCGTTTTCATGAACCAAACCTTTTAGAGTTTTCAAGCCCAATTGGGCACTGCAACTCTCGCATGCAATTGCCCAAGATTCCAGCCTTTAAACGCGAACAAAATACAACAGAAAATGGCCCTTCACGGTGGATCGACAAATTCAACGCCGTCGGAGCGACAAAACCGCGTCTGGCCGTCTTGTTGAATTGAAAAATTTTGCGGCAAATTATTGCCAACCACGGCCAGGCTGATCAAACCCTCCGCCTGAATGATCGCTATTTCATCGCTCGAATCGCTGCAAAGATAGTTTCCGGTTAATGCAGCTTGATCAAAGTGCAAAACCCTTAAACTTCGCTTGAGCACGCCTTTGTAATGCAGGCGTGAAATAACTTCTTGCCCGGGAAAACAACCTTTTTTTAAGCTCAATCCCGCAAAACGTTCAATGCCGAGCATTTGCGGCAAAAAACGCTCGCCGCCGCCGTTCCATGGGATTTTCAGTTCAATGTCGCGCTGCTGCCAACGCGTCAGAAATTGCGCGGACTCCCTCGAGCACAAGCTTAGCGCCGCGCAGCCTAGACTTCGGCCATCCGCCAACTGCACGCCGAGCGTGGGTGCCAAATTTGCCGAGGAAAGCAATTGGCTCAAGCCATACTCTGCGCCAAACACGACAGTATCTGCGGCGGCCAGCGCGATATTCACCTTCGCACGCAGCCTATATTTATTTAGGCCAACGACAACTGTTTCGGCGGTATCGGCAGCGACGATCCAACCGTAGCCGTCGCTGGTTCGAAACAGCCATCCTAGCCCGATGACTCGACCGTTGGCGGCGCACCAGCTGCTCAATTGCACGGTCTGTGACTCCAGTGCAGCTTCCTCGTGATGTTGTGCTAGAACGAGTGCGGCTACATTAGAACTAAGTTGCGACTGTAAAAATTTTTCCGCATCCACGCCAGAAACCAAAATTACCGCCAAGTGCGGCATTGCATATACATTTTCAATCGCGGTCATAGCGCTAAAGTCCAACAGTAAATTAGAGGTTTCGGGTAGGCTATTTTGTCTTGGCAAAAGAAGTTTTGATTAGATTGCTTTGCTAATACAAAACAAGCTTGCGGGCTGATAAAACAGAGTTTACTCTCGGAGGATTATGAGCATTGACGAAATTCAGAAAACTGTGCTAAGCCCTGGATTTGAAAAGAAAAATCAGAATTTTGACGCGCGCTTGGAGCAATCCGAAGCATCGCAAGATTATGAACCAGCCAGCATGAAACCGTCACCAAGCAGTTTAGAACAACCGAAAGAATTTGGTGGGCGCATCGGACCTGACCCAACCCGCTATGGGGACTGGGAGAAAAACGGGCGCTGCATTGATTTTTAAAAGCTGCATTCTTTACGGTGATGCAGTTTCATTATTTTTTTTTGAGTAAAGGATTCGATATGGCCGTCGAGGCGCAACCGAAAATATCTAACCACGCGAAACGCCCGCTTTCGCCGCACCTACAGGTTTACAAACCGCAACTAACGTCCATGATGTCAATCATGCACCGAGGTACCGGCGTCGCCCTGTGCGCTGGTGCGGTACTTATCGCGTTCGGTTTACTCGCGCTCGCGGATGGTTATGAGTCATGGACTTACTTTCGTGCGCAGTGTGGGACTTTAATCGGCAAGTTGGTGATCTCCGCATTCTTGCTGGCGTTGATCTATCACTGGCTCAATGGGCTTCGACACTTGGGCTGGGACGCGGGCTATGGCCTAGACATCAAAACCACTTACACCACGGGTAAACTCGTGGCAATACTTTTTGCCGTGATCGGCGCAGCGCTGCTGTATTTTGGATTAAGGAGTACCACGTGAGTAAAAGATCAAGCACGGTAAGCCTAAAATCCCCACTCGGCGTCGCACGGGGCTTGGGCTCGGCAAAAGAAGGTGTCGGTCACTGGTGGTATCAACGCTTAACGGCAATTGCACTCGCGCCGCTATCAATTCTTTTCGTTTGGTTGGTGCTGCATTTACTCAATGCAGAGTACGACGTGGTGCGTGCCACCATTGCGCAGCCATTTATTGCCGTTTTGTTGATGTGCTTTATGGTTAGCTTGTTCTACCACGGTCAATTGGGGCTGCAAACAATTATTGAAGACTACATCCACCAACGGGCGCTGGAATTGACGCTGCTTATTTTGGTGAAGTTTTCAGCACTGCTGTTTTCAGTGGCTAGCGTGCTTGCGATTGCGCGCATTGCGTTGACTAATTCTTAAGGTACACATGATGACAACCGCTTATAAGTTACAGCATCACAAATATGACGTGATCGTCGTCGGCGCTGGCGGCGCTGGCTTGCGTTCTACGATGGGGCTAGCCGCGAAAGGGCTGCATACGGCCTGCATTTCTAAAGTATTCCCGACGCGCAGCCACACCGTTGCGGCGCAAGGCGGCATGAGTGCGGCACTTGGCAACATGGGTGAAGATGATTGGCGTTGGCATATGTATGACACGATCAAAGGCTCCGATTGGTTGGGCGATCAGGATGCTATTGAGTATATGTGCCGCGAAGCGATTCCATCAGTGATTGAGCTTGAGCACTACGGCGTGCCGTTTTCGCGTACAGAAGAGGGCAAAATTTATCAACGCCCGTTTGGCGGCATGACCACTAAATATGGTGAAGGCCCACCCGCGCAGCGCACGTGCGCGGCGGCAGATCGCACCGGCCACGCCATTTTACACACGCTGTATCAGCAATCTTTGCGCTTTGATGCGCGGTTTTTCATCGAATATTTCGCCACCGATTTGATTATGGAAGGCGGTGAGTGCCGTGGCGTTCTTGCGTGGGACTTGGCAGAAGGCACGCTGCACGTATTTCGTGCGCACGCGGTGATTTTAGCGACCGGCGGTTACGGTAAGGCGTATTTTTCTGCAACTTCAGCGCACACCTGCACGGGCGATGGCAATGGCATGGTTTTGCGTGCGGGTCTACCGCTACAAGATATGGAGTTCGTGCAGTTTCACCCAACCGGGATTTATGGCGCTGGCGTGTTGATTACCGAGGGCGCACGCGGCGAAGGCGGCATTTTGCGCAATTCGGCGGGTGAACGTTTTATGGAGCGCTATGCGCCATCGGTAAAAGACTTGGCGCCACGCGATATGGTTTCCAGATTTATGACTAAGGAAATCCGCGAAGGCCGAGGCGTAGGTCCGAACAAAGATCATATCCACTTACACCTGCAGCACTTGGGCCCAGATGTTTTGCACGAGCGCTTACCCGGCATTTCTGAGTCGGCCAAAATTTTTGCCGGAATTGATGTCACTAAAGAACCGATTCCGGTGTTACCAACGGTGCATTACAACATGGGCGGCATTCCGACCAACTATCACGGCGAAGTCGTGCATAAAGTGGGCGATAACCCGGATGTAGTTGTGCCCGGATTGTTTGCGGTTGGCGAAGCGGCCTGCGTGTCGGTGCACGGCGCCAACCGGCTCGGCTC